>JBCCDL010000630.1:0-4174 GCA_039030815.1 Cyanobacteria bacterium P01_A01_bin.83
AACCAAACACTAATAATTAAATACTTGCCATCCTCGGTAACGCCACCACTAAAGCCCCATTCCTTATGGTCTGGGCGTTGATAAATTAAGGTGTCTTCTGCCTGGGCTGTATTTAAGCGATGATAATAAAGCTTTTGGTAATAATTAACGTCTTCTAATTTTGTTTGCGGGTTGGGTTCATCGTAACGACTGTAAAAGAAACCCTGATGGTCTTTTGTCCAAGATATCCCTGAAAACTTAATCCATTGAAGATGATCTTCTAGATCCTCCCCTGTGGCAACATTTTTAACCCGATATTCTACCCAATCTGAACCTGCAGTAGATAACCCATAAGCCATCCATTGCCCATCATCGCTGATGGATAATCCAGAAAGGGCAACCGTACCATCTTCTGATAACTGATTAGGATCTAAGAGAACTGTTCCTGTATCATCTAGGGAATCAAGAGTGTATAAAACACTTTGATTTTGTAAACCGTCATTCTTAAAATAAAAATACTTCTGACCACGTTTAAAGGGACTACTATATTTTTCATAGTTCCATAGCTGAGTCAAACGTTGCTTAATTTCCTCTCTAGCAGAAATAGTCTCCAGATAAGCAGTTGTGACTTTATTTTGTGACTCAACCCAAGCTTTAGTGGCATCCGAATCAGGATCTTCCAACCAGCGATAAGGATCTTTGACCTCCACTCCATGATAATTATCGCTTTGATCTACTTGAGTGGTTTGCGGGTAACTGAGATTTTTAGGAAGAGATGCCACTATGAAGACTCCAAAAATAAGGGTTGCAAATTTATAGTCATTCTAATTAATTACTGTGGGTTGATCTCTACCAGAAGTAATGAGTAGATATGTTGCCTGTTATCTAAGATGCAATGCCGACCGCTAGGCTTCACCAATCGCGCCGTTTATTTCTCGATGGTTAAAGATCCAATTAGACTTAGTACAAAAATATCATACGATACCGTTTAAGATTGGAGTAAATGGGACAAAGTAATAAGCTTTGCCCCTAATCCCCTATTCTCTATCGAAAAGTAGTAATTTTGTAATAGCCAAGACTTATGTTTTACTGATAGGGTAATATAACAGTAAGTTAATATCTCGACATAACTAGCCACAAATACCTAAATCTACCAGTTTTTTTTATAGTATTTTTGTTTTATAAAGTACTGAAAAGATGGTAGACTAAATTAATAAATTGATTTAGTTTTAGTTGTTCAATTCGTGACTTTAACTTACGTAAAAGGTTTACCAGCACCGATAAATGAATTGAATGCCATTGGCGAGACGACCTTGGGTATGTTTCTGCACGATTACTCTGTTGTATTTCATGCAGCCAGTTGTGAAACAGTCAATCATTTATTAAATGCCGAGAAATTTAATAAATCTGCCTGGAATACTTATTTACAGAAAACCTATGGTATTAACAAACGCCATGCCAATGGAGTAATAGCAAGTAGCAAAGGTAGAGTATCGTCTGCTATTGAATGCAGAAAAGAACATCTTTACGTACTAAAGCGCAAATTAACCAGTGCCAAAAAATGGTTGAAAAGTGCGAATAAAAAGCTAAATAGCTGTGCTAAATTTTACTCAAAAAAGAATTGGATTAATTCAAAGACTAGTAGCCTATTGCCTTTAAGTTGTAGTTTAAAATATCGCAATACTAATTATCAGCATCAAAAGTTTCAAGTTCATCATAAACAGCGTAAGATTTATCAATTAGAGGGACAGATAGAGCATTTAAAACAAGCGCGAGTTCACGTAAAAGTACCACAGTGGGATTGCTTTGTAGTTGGCAGCAAAGATGAAACCTTCGGCAATCAAGTATGTCAATGGGATGGGGAATGGTTGAAATTTAGAGTGCCTTACTGCCTAGAGAAGAAATACGGTAAGATTATAACTACCAAGTTGGGTAACTTCAATCGTAAGATTAATCGTATACCAGAAATAGGTGCAAAGTCTTGGCATTTCTATAGGTTCGAGGGCAAATGGAAAGCTGCTTTACAGTTCACCCCTGAGCCTATAAAAAGGTACTCTAGCCATATTCGCTATGGTTGTATTGGTATTGATATTAATCCAGGTTCGATTGATTGGGCGAGGTGCGACTGGGACGGTAATCTCAAAGGACACGGTAAATTAGTTCTGCAACAGGGTTTGCCCAAAGGAAAAATGAAAGCGCAGTTAGTCGAGGTAAGTTTAAAACTGGCAGATCTTGCTATTAAACACAAATGTCCTATTGTAGTAGAAGAATTAGATTTTAGTAGCAAAAAGGCGCAGCTAAAAGAAAAGAGTACAAAGATGGCTAGAATGCTATCTTTTTGGGCTTATGCAGAGTTTTTTAAGCAGTTAAATTCAATTTTGGCTAATAGAGGAATTGAGTTGAAAACCGTGAACCCTGCCTACACTAGCCTTATAGGATTAATTAAATATCTCAGGCAGTATGGCATTAGTAGTGGTGTGGCTGCTGCTATTGTTATTGCCCGTCGAGGCATCAGACTGTCGGAAAAACTACCAGACTCCATAACCGCCTATCTTGACGTGAAGCCAGGAAAGCACGTATGGAGTCAATGGTCACAACTGAATAAATTAATCAAGACTTGTACCAAAATAAGAAATAGACACTCTTATTATGGTATCTCTAACTGGGGTTTTTTAGCCAAGGAACAGTAGCCAGACTACTGAACCAAGCTCTAGTAGCACTAAAAAGTAAGCAAACTTACACCGTAGAGTTTTGTACAGATATAGGTAACTATGTCCATACATTTTTAAGCGGTTAACTGAGTCATAGAGAGCCAAAATTATTAATGTTCGATCTGTTAAATATCTTTTTTGCCTTCATTACTTTGGCGATTTTGTTACTGCTGTCGGTATATATCAAGCAGAAAATAAAGTTATTGCAAAAATTGTACTTACCCGAGTCGATTGTAGCAGGTGCGATCGCTTTATTATTGGGATCACAAGTATTGGGAAAAATAGCATTTCAAATTAATCCTAATTTCAGTTTGAGTAATGGCATCTTCTCTGATAACATGCAGCAGATCTGGTTACAATGTCCTGTTGTATTTATCAATATTGTTTTTGCGGCATTATTTTTAGGAGAAAACATTCCTAATCCTCAAGATATCTGGCGCAAAGCTTCGCCGCAAGTAGCTTTTGGGCAAAGTTTGGCTTGGGGACAATATGTATTTGGCATTCTTGTTGTCACCTTGATTCTCATTCCTCTATTTAATATCGATCCTTTAGCGGCAACTTTAATTGAAATTGGCTTTGAAGGAGGACATGGCACAGCAGCGGGAATGGCAGCAACTCTTGATAAACTAGGATTTCCTGAAGGTGGTAATTTGGCTTTAGGTTTATCAACGGTGGGCATTATTACAGGCATTGTCGGCGGTACCTGGCTGATTCAGTGGGGACAAAAACAGGGTCATGTGCAAGTTAGTAGTAGCCAAGTTCAGTCAGAAATAAATTTAGCAACCCAAGCAACTCCTCCAACAAAAGTATTGGAAAATGTTGGCATAGATGCCCTTTCTGTCAACTGTGGCTTTACCGCAATAGCGATCGCTCTAGGATGGCTAATTCTTAAAGGTTTATTGTGGCTGGAGGCGGTTTCTTGGAGCAAAAATGGCTTGGAACTCGTTGAGGCTGTTCCTCTGTTTCCTATGGCTTTAATTGGCGGCATTATCGTCCAGGTAATTCTTAATCAGCTAGAAATAGATTATCTGATTGACCGTCAACTACAAGAAAGAATTGGCGGAGTAGCAATTGATGTGGTGATTGTTACGGCGATCGCAGGTATTGATTTAGCTATATTAGGAGATAACTTAGAAGTATTTATAACTTTATCCTTAGTCGGCATTATCTGGAACATTTTTGCCTTTGTGGTTATTGCACCCCATATTATTCCTGTTCACTGGTTTGAAAGAGGGATTGGTGATATGGGTCAATCGATGGGAGTTACCGCCACAGGAATATTATTAATTCGGATGGTTGACCCTGATAATAAAACCGCAGCCTTTGAAAGTTTTGCTTATAAGCAACTTTTTTTTGAGCCTATTGTTGGTGGGGGTTTATTCACTGCCGCCGCACCAGTATTAATCAATCAGTTTGGCTCAGTTTCAGTGTTAATTTTAACCTCGGGGTTACTTATCTTTTGGTTAGTTTTTGGCATGATTAAT
>JBCCDL010000631.1:0-4168 GCA_039030815.1 Cyanobacteria bacterium P01_A01_bin.83
AATATTTATTTTGATTGCCAGCGAGCTAAATGTCGTCTGCTACCTCAGACCGTTTTGATGAAGGGTTGCGCCTTCCCTCGGCAGCAATTAAGTGGAGGAAGCGATAAAAACTCCACACCGATTAACTCTGTTTGACTGTCTAAAAACCTGCCAGTTCGCTCTCCTTCGGTTCTCAGCAATGGGTCACAACGGTACAACTCCCATCCAGTCGAAATATTTGTTTTGAATACACTTAATATATTATTGGAGTTTGATAGTGGCAACTTCTGTCATAAGTTATATTAATTACACCCTGTGGGCAACTTTTTCTGAGTCGTTGATTTCATTGGGTTTGAGAAAAACGAATTTACTTGAAATCTGCTGAAAGTCTTATTCGTTCGTAGAAAGTTGTACACCACATAATTAATTCTCAAAATTGTTTTAACGAACATCAAAAATTACGGCGATATTCTACTCGAACTTCCCCCAAAACATAATTGAAGGTGGATTGAACTGAAGATTCTTGATCGATTTCCACTACTCCCTCTAAGTTGGGAAATACGCTGAGATAATCTAAGCCAATATTTTTACCTAAACGAACAGTAGCGTCATTTAGCACGGAAAATGCACGATTTTGTAAAGGAGTCAGAATAAAGCGATTTACCCCCAAATCAAATAACTCAGATTGACTACGATTACTAAGATCTTGTGCTAAAGCAATAAATTGACCGCTTAATAAGTTGATAATTTCTCCCTGACTTAGATTTGGGGTGCTGGTTAATTCCACAGCGGGAGAATTGATTAAATTGCGATCGTCTGCTCCGTCATAGGCACTATCGTTAAAGCAGCCGCTAAAGCGATTCAACTCGGCTTGAGCATAGTCTCTTCCTGCTTCAACCAGAGGCTCAGTGTTGCGACGAAGGTTACAGTTGGAGTTGGTGTTGCTGGTTCCTCCTAGATTTGGCAAGATTTCTCTGGTTTCGCCATCAATTACCAAGTTAATTCTAATAGTCCGACTGCTACTCGATTCAGAAATCGGATCATCTAATTCATTGGAGTTAGTTTCAGCCAGACGAAAATCTCGAAAGTCTTGCTCACTAATATCTTCAACCTGAGTTCTTAAAACAATATCCAGTCGAGGATTAAATATTCCCGCATCAGGAGAAAAAACGATTGTATTTTCTCGGTTACGGGTGATGTTAAAACTGTTAGAGAATAAATCTACATTGGCTTTGGTTAATAATATTGTTCCTTGAGGAATAATATTGCTAGGGTTATCTATAGTACCGTTGAGCAGTAAATCTCCTTCCACTTTAAAATCATAAAGAAAAGCTTGTTGTAGTTTTACATCTTGCAGATTAACTTTAAAATCATCAAGTGCCGTTACGAAGGAAGATTCAGCAGAAGATTGTTGGATTTGAGCATTAGCTTTGGAGGTATTGGCTTTAATTCCTGAAGCTTTGTTAACTTCAGTTTTAACTAACTCTACAGCCTCTTCTGTACTGGGAGTTTGAATTTCAGGAATCGATACGTTACCTTCTCCTAAAGTTACTTCCCCACCAATGACGGGTGCTAAAGATGCTCCAGTCACGTTAACTTTACCTGCTACTTCTCCGTCATAGAGTTGGTCAATCTTAATTTCTCCTGGAGGCAAATTAATTGTTAAAGGATTATCCAGATTATTTACTGCCGTCAGAATTGGTAATTTACCTGTCATTGATAAATTTTTATCAGCAAAGGTACCATTTAAAGTCTCCACATTAACTATTTGGTTATCGAGGGTGATTTTACCAGTCCCGATAAACAGCTCAGAGAAAAAAGGAGTTTTTAAAACAACCTCAGCCTGATTCAGATTAACTACCCCTTGAGCATCCAAATCGTAAATTATGCCCTGACGTTCTAGATCCAAGCGGGCGGTGGCGTCGAGTTCAGCATTTCCTTGTCCACCAACCCAATTGAGATAATTTTGACTTAGAGCAGCCAAAAATACAAAGGCTTCTTCCTCAATCTTGGCGCTGGCACGCAGGCGATCGCTTTTACCAGGAATAATGGGATAGGGTACGTTTGCTTTGACCTGAATCGGATCAGGTGCAGTGGTGTTAAATTCTAGTTCACTGCCATCATAGCTGTAGTTACCTGCTAATTTAGAGGGTAATACGTTGCCTTGAAAAGCGCCATTGGAAAAAGCAACTTTACCTTCTAGTTGTGGGTTTTGAGGCGAACCTGTAATAGTACCCAGGGTATTGATCTCCCCTGCAATGTCTACAGGAATCTCGACAAAATTAGCAATATTATCTACTGTGAGATTGGCGACGGCAAAGGTAGTATCTAACTGTTCTGGAGAGATTTGACCCCGCAGCGAAAGCAGTGCTTCCTGAACCTGCACTGATGCTTTGCTCAAGTTGACCGTCGTTCCCTCAAGCTGTCCTGCGATTAGAAGTTGGGGCAGGGAAATCAACTGAGATTCTTCAATTACTAAGCCCAGAGGAGGGACAATATTGGGATAAGTCGGCTGGGGTTGCCATTGCCAATTATCCCCCTCAACTCTAAAGTTTGCCTGGGGTGATTGAATAGTTCCCGCCAGGCTGATTGCCCCTGAATATCGACCCTTAATATCTAATTCAGTGGGAATATTACCTGCTTCTTTAGCCGCAGCATTCGCCTGTATTCTACGATTAACGTTGCGTAGTTGCTCCAGCTTGCGAGCGATGGATTCGTCTACAGTATCTTTTTCTGGTGCTGGTTTAACTGATGCGGTGGCTCCATAGTCAGGGATGTTAAACAAACTGACCACATCTTCAACAGTGAACCAACGTAATGTCATCAAGACATCTTGAATATAGGCTTCGGGAATGTTAAGCCGACCGTCGATTTCACCCGACTCTAAGTTCAATGCTGCGTTGAGATTATATTCACTATTACCAAAATCTAAAGAAGCACTGCTTACTTCGGCGATGTTACTATTAGGGTCGTAATTAAAATCGGCTTGGAGTTGGTCTGCCTCGATATAGCCCAGGGCTGGCTGATCAACCTCAATGTTACCCTGGGTTGCCAAGGTATTAAGATTAAGCTCAATATCTCCTGTAGTAGTGCCGTTCAAGGCTCCTTCAATACCTGCTGCTTTTCCTGGTGCCAGATTGAGTAAAGCCAGAGGAAAATTATTAATATTAAGATCAAACAAATCTCCAGAGCGATCGCCTGTAACAATTACGGGCTGGGCTGTATCTTCCCCCTGTCGTAATTCTAGGTTAGTTGGCAAGTAAGGTAATTTACAATCACTAGCATTACAGGGAACAGCTCTAGCGGCAATAACGTCTTCCTGTCCCCGCAAATTGAGGGCAATCTCTTGCTGTGGCTGTAGGTTAACCGTTCCCGTCATCACAGGATCAAAATCAATATCATTAAAGGCAAGATCCAACAGGCGTAAATCCCCAGTTAGGCTGACATCTTCGGTGGGAGCAGAAAGTAGCTTTCTGCCCCTTAATTGACCGTTAAATTCAGCTTGACCTGCTACATTGATATTTTCTGCTATTAGTTGATTATCTTGGGTAGAGGCGGCGGCAACTTCAGCTATTGGCAGACGGTCAAAGTCTAGATTGGCAGCAATGTCTAAATCCGTACTGGCAACGTCAAGATTACTAATGACGTTAGATAGAGTAAGATCTCCTCGCACATCGACGTTTTGAGCGCCAGAATTAACCGTAAACTGGTTCACTGCCACGGGAACATTCACCTCATTTTTAAGTAGAGGATTAATTTCTCCTGATAGCTTGGCTTGGGCATTAATATTATCGACGGGTACTGATACCAGATTACCTGGAGCGAACTTATCCAACAGCACCTGGGAACTAACATTATTGGCATTAACATCAGCTTGCCACTGATTATTATCCAAATTGGCGATCGCCTTAACGGTTCCTTGAGCGACTTCTAGATCTGCATTAACCTGGGCATCAAAGGTACTAAGATTGGGATTCTCCCCAAGGGTCACAAGCTGCTGGAGTTCCCCCGAGGCGGTTAGCTGACTTGACCTGATATTGGCAGTCATAGGCAAATTAGGGGCAATCCGATTTAAATCAATTTGACTGGTATTGGCATTAGCTTGAATTTGACCTGAATCAATTTGACTATTGACCGCGACATTCTCTCCGTCTACAAGTAGATCTAGATCCGCATCTGCTTTAAGACT
>JBCCDL010000632.1:0-4166 GCA_039030815.1 Cyanobacteria bacterium P01_A01_bin.83
CTCATCCAAGAGATCGGAGATGCTATTATCACTTTCTGGAATTGCTAATTGACCGTCAGGAAATCGCTCAGGATACTGTTGATAGAGATGCAAGAGGCGGGCAATAGTGACGGTAGTGCTGGCAACATATTTGCTATATGCTGCACCATCATGCCATCCACCCGCTGCTGGCACAAATTCTGATGCTTGATGAAATTGGTCTTGGTGGGCGATTAAGCCATCGTTGAGGTGACAGGGGACATGGGATATTCCTGTAACAGGGTCGTCTAACTCTACGCCACACCGTTGTAGATAATAGCTGCGTAACAGAGTGACTAAAGGCTGTTGATAGATATCTTCACCAATTTGGAAAGAAGTAGATCTTAGCCGATTTTGCTCGAGATAATATGTTCCTGGTTGGGTAATGGAAGAGAAATCAAGTTTAATAATGCGATCGCGGTTGCGTAGCAAGTCCTTCGGACTCAGCGTACCCTGCGGGTAATCGCCAGTTGACTCGTCTTGAATTTCTGGGGTTAAAGGTAGGGTAGCAACTACTTCTTCAGTATCAAAATCTAATAATTTAAGAGGTACAGCAGGATTTTGATTATTGATCAACAGAGCTGTTTTTTGCCACTCTGGTAGATATCCGACTTGATTGACTACGATGGCTGTTTTTACTGGGGATAAAGTTTCGAGATCGCTATCTAAACTAGATATGCCAAGAATTAGAGCAATAAAAGTAGCTACTAATAACAAGACACGTAATCCATTATTCACAATAAATTTTTCCTGATAAATCTCTTAAATATTAAATATTAAATATTAAATGTCCATTGTTCATTGTTCATTGAAGATCGCTAGGAATAATCTGGCGAGCGCCGCATTCTGCTGACTTGAGGGAGGCTTTGATGGAATAGGTATAGTCTAATTCGGAATGAAAGTAGGAACTATAGAGAAAAGTATTTTGCATGGGAACAAGAGGGACTCTTTTTTCGTTAGATATGCCATGCTGACTCTTGAGGCATACTTGAGAGTTTGGTGTTATTTGACTAAATAGTTCTGGTCGCACCGTTTTCTCTAGCTGTTGTTCGAGGCTAATCCCCACTGGTCTACCATAGAAGGAACCTGCTTTATGCTGTACGTAGAGATGGAAAATTAAATAGACGAACCCCACATATTTTGGTTGTAACCAGCGCCATCTTTGCCAATCAATTGCACTACGGGAGAGTAAATATAAGTTCAGAGATACAAAAGTAATCATCCAGAACATAAAATATCTCAATTCGTGGGATTGAGGAAAATTAGCTGGCACAATCGACATAACTAGCACTGTAATTAGGGCGGTGCGGGCATCAATTAGTTTTTTAGCAGGTGTTAATCTACGATTTTGGCTAAATTCTTGAATAACTAAACCGACTAAAAGTAATAGGTTGAAAACAACATAGGTGCCAAAAAAGCCGCCGCCGCGATCCATGTATTGACTATTGCCCCCATTCGATTGATCCGTTGTCCACCAAGTAGGAGTAGTAATTTCTAATACAGAATCGAGCCATTTTTGGGGTCGATTTCCTTCTCTGTAGGTATCAGGGACTGCTTTATGGTTTAAAACAATCCCTGCTAACTCAACTTTAATTGGGTAAAACGGATTGCCATGTAGGGCGATATTTTTGACTGGGGTAGCAAAGATTATCAAAGAAGCAACTAAAGCAATGGGAATGATTTTTGGTAATTTAGGCAAACTCTGTATAGGCTGACGCAAATAAAGCCAGAGTACTTTAATTGCGATCGCAATTAAAACTAGGAAAGTTAAAACTTGCAGTTGGGGTTTAGCATTGGCGGCGACTGTTGCCCCTAATAACATAACGACCCAGGCTTTTGGATTGGGGAATTGTTTACCCTTATACAAGCGATAGGTCATCATCATCAGCACCGACATGCCAATATTACCTGGCAAATCGACAAAGCAAGTAGCCGCATGGGTAAATACTGTGGGAATTGCTAATAAGGCAATTGCCGATAGATAGAGTGGAACTTTAAAGTATTTTTTTAAAAATACCAAGTAAATTATTAAACTAGAAAAACCAACCAAGTTAGCTGATTGGACTCTTCCCGTAATGAACCATAATCCACCTTCTAGCCACTGAATTAAGAGAGGAAAGCCTTCAAATCGATATAAAATAACCAATTGGGGCGTGAATTCCTCTACAGGGACAATGCCCCACATTCTGGCAGCAAATGGTAGGTGGTACCACCAAGTATCGTAATTGGTATCAATATCAATAATTGCCTTAAGAAAAATTAAGACAACAGCCACAAGAGCGATCGCTAATAAAGCAGTTTCTAACCCTAATTTTATGTTAAACCGTTGCCCAAATTTGTTTTTAGTAGCTGTCATAAAAATTACTGAAATCTTGATTAATAAGGCTCAGAAAAGTCGTCTACATTATTAGGGACAATTTTGCGATTGCCACACATATCTAAATCAAATACTTCGTGGTTAGGATAATATCCTCCGACTTTAATTGAGTAATCATATCCCAGTTCAGGATGAAAGTAAGAGCTATACACAAAAGCATATTTTAAAGAGGCTTTGTTAGATGCTTGAATATTAGATCCTATATGCTGACTAATTAAACATACTTGATCGTTTGGGTTAATTTGACTCAGAAATTCTTTATTTACTCCCAAATTAACGTACTTATCCAGGGTAAAAAAAGTTGGTTTAATTGCTCGGTAGTTAGTTTTGATTAAAACAACAATTAAAAATATTATATAAATCCATTTGATATATTTAACCTGCAACCATTTATCCCAGGCTAACTTACTATTTCCTGATGATGATAAGAGATAAAGATTTAAAGAAACTAAGGTAATCATCCAGTAAAGAAAGTATCTTAGTTCATGGGATGCAGGAAAATTCAGAGGAATTAGCGACATGGCGATGACAACCAATAGTGCTAATCTCGCTTTGACCGAACGTAAATGCCGAGGTAGGGATTTATTTTGAATCAACTCCCTCAGCAAAAACAATAACAGCATGAAGAGATTAAATACTACGTAAGCCCCAAAAAAGCCGCCGCGACGACTGCGTTCAGGATTAGGACTCCACTGATCTGCTGACCAAATATTAGGTGTATTGATATCTAACATCGAGCTAATCCAGTTAATTTGCCTATTGCCTTGTTCAAAAGCTTTAGGAGTTAGCTTGTGGTTTAGTACAACTCCAGCTATCTCAACTCGAATCGGATATAGGGGATTGCCATACACAACAGTATTTTTGACAGGTGTGGCAAAGATAATTACTGTCGCCAACAGACTGAGGGGAATAACTTTACTTAGTTTGATTACTGACTTATGTTGATAGCAAAGCCAGAAAATTCTTAACCCAGCAAAAATCAAAGCGACGAATACCAAAGGCTGCAATAGTGTCTTGGTATTGGCTGCCATCGTCGCCCCTAAACATGCCACTGACAGTGCTGTTGCTTGAGGTAGTTCTTTATTGGTATAGAGGCGATAGATCATCATGATCAACATCGATATCCCTATGTTACCGAGCAAATCAACAAAACTACTGCTAGCATGAAATAAGACTAAGGGAATAGAAAGTAAGCCTGCTACAGCTAGATAGAAAGGAACTTTAAAATATGACTTGAGAAAGAAAAAATAGCCAAAGATAGCAAAAAAGCTAACTAAATTAGTTGATTGAATTCGTCCTGTAATCTTCCAAAAAAAACCTTGAAGAAAATGCGCCAGCAAAGGAAAACCTTCAAAACGTGGCTCAAACCACTCTTCATCCCCAATAAACATTTCTTTAGGTAAAATGCCCCAGATTCTGCCTGCAAAAGGCAAATGATACCAACCAGGATCATAGCTAAAATCAATATCGATAACTGCCTTAAGCAATACAGCAACAACCATAATAGCGGCAGCTAGATTGAGGACTGTTTCTATGGTCAGTATGGAGGCGGTTTTAACCCGCTTCTCTTTGGCACCAACATTTAACATTAATATAAGTAACTAAAATATGATTTAATTTTGCTTTTGAGTAAATAAAGCAAATCTATCCCACACAGACACCACAGCAAATACTGCCAGAATTATCATCACTGCTATGATGTAGAGAAACCTCTGGCTCAAAGCGAACTTGACTGCCATTACATCTGGTACGTCAAACAAGCCTAATAAGC
>JBCCDL010000633.1:0-4151 GCA_039030815.1 Cyanobacteria bacterium P01_A01_bin.83
CTTTCGGTTTAGACTAAAAATAAAAGGGTTCGGTTCAATTTTAAATTATTTATTTTGATAACATATGTCTTGTCAACTGTGCGATCGTAGTGTTGAGCAACTAACGGTTCACCATCTTATTCCGCGACAAACCGTCAAACGTAAACAAGCTGACTCTGGTTCAACTATTGAAATTTGTTCAGCCTGTCATCGGCAAATACATGCTCTTTATAGCAATTTAGAATTGGCAAGAAATCTCAACACTTTGGATAAGCTAAAATCCGAACCAAAGATGATCAAGTTTCTAGGGTGGGTCAAAAAACAAGATCCCCGCAAGCAAGTTCGTATTCGTCGCCGGTAAATTTATCTAGAATCTAGAAGATTTTACTATTTGCTGTTGAAACTAGGGTAATAGCATGGAATACTAAATGGGTGTATCTCAGCTATGTAATGAGGAGAAGAACTTAATGATCAAGGAAGCGAAATATTATTATTGTTCCATTGAAAACCTGAAATGATTGCTCGCCTTGAGATTTATTTAACAATGGATTATATAGTTACCGAATTAATCAAAGTATCTTTAGCTTGATAATAACCGTCATTTATAATTTGATTGGGATTAATTATATTAATTTATCTTTATATCTGACAAAAACTAATAAAGTCTAGTCCAAATTAAAGGCTAATTTGTTGCAACTGAGCACGGGGATTGTTGGTGCGTAGTTCGCTGATTTTTTCGTAATATTCTTTAATTTTAGGACTAACCTCACGGGGCGTAGCAATGATAATCTTGACTAGTTGATCTGTTCTCTGTCCACTAGGAGAAGACCAACCTTTGTGGCGTAGACGTAATACTTGACCTGAACTAATTCCAGCAGGAACTTTCATCTTTACTTTTCCTTCAGGAGTCGGGACATCAATTGATGTCCCTAAAACTGCTTCATCTGGGGTAATTGGTATTTCACAAACTAGATTGTCCCCCTCAAAATTAAAGAAAGGATGAGTATCTAATTGTACATCTAAATAAAGATCGCTTTTTTGCCGACTGTAGGGATTAGTTTGTCCTTTACCTGCCAACCGAATCCGTGAACCTGGTTTGACTCCAGGGGGAATACGAACTTTTAAAGTTTCTCCAGCTATAGTAATGGGTTTAACTACACCTCGAAAAGCTTCCGATAGAGTAAGATTAATACTAACTTCGCTAATGGTTGCCGATGATTGCCGATCACTTTGGGCAAAATCTTCAATACTACTATTACGACTGAAAGTTTTAGCGTATTCTGAACCATTGCGACTATCATTTCTGGGAGCGGAAAAGCTTCCTAACAGTTCATTAATAAACTCTTCAAAGTTACTATATTGGCTAAAATCTGAGCTATTAAAGTCAGTCCTTTTATTGGTTGGATTACTAGTTTTACTTGCTGATGGGACTCTGCTCTGCTGCCAATATTGACCAAAGCGATCATATTGAGAACGTTTATCTTCATCGGAAAGTACGTCATAAGCTTCGCTAATTTCTTTGAATTTTGCTTCAGCCGCTTCATTACCTTGATTACGATCTGGATGATATCTTAATGCTAACTTACGAAATTGCTTTTTTATTTCATTAATCTGCGCTGTTTTTTTTACTCCTAAGATAGCGTAGTAATCTTTAAATTCAGTAGAAGACATTGAGAGTTATTTCCTAAGTAAAGTTAGCTGGCTGAATTAGCTTATCTAAAGTTTAACTCTATAATCTTGGATTAATAGCTTTGAATCATAGTTGATTATTCTTAAATTTACTTTATAATTAGCACATTATAAATGCTATGCAGTTCGAGCAGTAACAAAAAAGGATACACTCATATAGAATGTACCCCAAGATATCTAATATTATCTCAAACTAGACTATTTTAAAGAACTGAGTCAAAAAGCATTGTTGGCAACCTAACTTATTCATCATAAAATTGCAATCGCTATTAGCGATATTTTTGACTTTATATTCTAGATTACTGTGTTGTCAGGAATAGTAGCATTTTTTAAAATCACCACAATTCCGCTACGTATGTAAAATCCTTCATCTTCTCGTTGAGATTCTTCAACTCGATCTTTATTTAAAATTTGGACATTGCGACCAATACGAGCATTTTTGTCTACAATAGCATGGCGAATAGTTGACCCCTCACCGATACCTACGGGAACGCCTCCTTTTTGCAAGCCAGACTGTCTTTCCGCAAAAGGCTCGTAGTAATCTGCTCCCATAATTAGGGTATCTTCAATTGTGCAGTTGGCTTCAACTCTGGTTCTGATACCGATCACTGAGTGATTGATATGACAACTTTTGAGAATACATCCTTCCCCAATCATCGATTCGCTTACCTGGCAATCCAGCAGCTTTGTTGGTGGCAAATAGCGCGATCTGGTATAAATGGGAGCCTTTTCATGATAAAAGCTAAAGTCGGGTTGAGGCTGTTTTGTTAGTGCCAAATTAGCTTCATAAAAAGACTCAACGGTTCCAATATCTTCCCAGTAGCCTTTAAACAAATATGCTTGAAGATTATGGTCTTTAGCTGCCCCTGGAATAATTTCATTTCCAAAGTCAGTTTGCGCTGAATTTTTTTCTAACAAATCAATTAAAACATCTTTCTTAAATACATAGATTCCCATAGAAGCTATGTAGGGACTTTTCTGAGCTTTCTCAGCAGTTAGACCTAATACGGTAGTATCTACCTGCATCTTTTTCAGTTCTTCCCCTTTGGGTTTTTCGGCAAAATCAATAATTCTGCCCTGGTCGTTAATTTTCATTAAGCCAAAGCTAGATGCTCTTTTTTCATCTATGGGTACTACAGAAAGAGTAATATCAGCGTTGGTTTCACGATGATGAAGAACAAACTTGCTGTAGTCCATGCGATAAAGATGATCGCCAGAAAGAATGAGAACCTCGTCCACATCCCACTCTTTAATTGAATTGATGTATTGACGAACTGCATCAGCGGTTCCTTGGAACCAGCCTGAATTATCCTTAGTTTGTTGTGCTGACAGCACCTCTACAAATCCTTCTCTAAATCCAGAAAAGTTATAGCTGCGATTTAGATGTCGATTAAGAGAAGCAGAATTAAACTGAGTCAGAACATATATTTTGAGAATTTCAGAATTAATACAGTTACTGACTGGAATATCGATCAGACGATATTTACTTGCCAGGGGTACTGCTGGTTTTGCTCTTAATTTGGTGAGGGGATACAAACGAGTACCTGCACCGCCTCCCAAAATGATACTTAATACTCTTTTCACTTCTTAAAACCTCGTGACTGCCTGTGCCTCTCAAGATAAAGTTTATCTGAATGGGGGACAGATTAAGCAAAATCACCTGGAAAAGGATCACTTTTGCTAAAGTATTAAGTGAATGTAATATAAGCTATCCTTAAATTAGAGCTATGCGATCGCTAAAACTTAAAGCATTCAAGATTCCATTAACGTTTTTTTAAGTATTTTTTAAACTTATTTTTACCTGCATATGTCTTCAACAGATACATCTTTACCGCCTAAGCTAGCAAAGATTGTGGAACGCTTCGGGCGCCGTAGTGATCCCAAACAAAAATACAAACAGCTTCTCTGGTATGCTCAGAAACTGCCAGCTATGCCAGAATCGGCAAAAACTGACGAAAATAAAGTTAAAGGTTGCGTTTCTCAGGTTTATATTACGGCTAGTCTCCAAGACGGTAGAGTGTATTATGCAGGGGACTCGGATGCTCAATTAGTCAGAGGATTAGTTGCGTTTTTGATCGAAGGTTTAAATGATCTCTCTCCTCAAGAAATTGCTCAAATTGAGCCTGACTTTATTGAGGACACGGGTCTAAAAGTTAGTCTTACTCCTTCTCGTGCCAACGGCTTTTTCAATATCTTTCAAATGATGAAAAAAAAAGCTTTAGGGTTTCATTTAGGGACAACTGAATAAGTTGAATAACTTAAATCCAAAAAGATAATCAGCTTCGTTTAAACACTCGGTTCAAACAAAGCTGATACCCATATCTAAAAGTTATACTTACAATCTAATTTTGCTTTTTAGCTGCTTGTTCAGAAATAACGCGAGTGCAACACCAATCAGTTGGTAAGGCAGAAGGCCATCCCATCCGAATTGCCTCAGGGCAGATAGTCATTACAGTAAGCTGGCAATCGATTAGCTGAAATCC
>JBCCDL010000634.1:0-4149 GCA_039030815.1 Cyanobacteria bacterium P01_A01_bin.83
GGTGATGTTGTAAAGTTGTTGTTATAGAATATAATTTATAAGGAACAAAGAGCAAAGAAAAAATATCTATAATGACAGTTTGGATAGCAATAACATGCCCAGGATGTCACTCAACTGATGTCATCAAAAATGGAAAAACTCCTCATGGAAAGCAACGCTATCGATGTCGAAACAAGGAATGTCCTCGCTGTACTTTTATCGTCGATTATACCAACAAAGGTTATCAGCCAGAAGTGAAGCAAAAAATCGTCGATATGTCAGTTAATGGCAGTGGAGTTCGGGATACAGCTAGAGTACTTTCTATTAGTACTTCAACAGTAATTAAAGAACTAAAAAAAACAAAATTAACTCCAAAAAGTTAACGACAAAGCTCTTAAGAGAAAGAATTCCACCGAAATGATCGTACAAATTGTTCCTTTTAAGGTGGAAGTCGATGAAATGCAGAGCTTTGTACAGAAAAAAGTTAATCAAAGATGGCTCTGGCATGGTATTGATCATCATACAGGAGAAGTACTGGCTTATGTTTTGGGTTCTCTCCCTGATGAAATGTTTCTCAAGCTCAAAAAACTTCTTGAACCATTTGGAATTACTAAGTTCTATACAGATGGCTTAAAAACTTATGAACGCCATATCCCAGCAGAAATACGATATGTAAGCAAGTATAAAATGCAAAAAATAGAACCGAAGCATTTGACGTTACGAACCAGAATTAAAAGGTTAGCCAGAAAAACAATCTGCTTTTCCAAATCAGAAGAAATGCACGATATCGTGATTGGTCTATTCATCAATAGATATGAATTTGGCTTAGATATTTGGCTAGTCTAACAACAACAACTTTAGAACACTAACGGTTCGGTCTGCAAGATATTATTCGCATAGAGTAAATATCTATTCAAAATAAACCCTCTGAATTCTTTGTTGACAACAGGTTAATTTTTATTGCATTCACTATACTCTCTACTTAACTAGAGACTTTAGGATAAAGGTATCAAAAGGTTGACTAATAGGAGTAAAGAGAAATGAAAATCAACCTAACCGATAAATCCATTAAAAATGTTGCTCTAGCTAGTGTCGCTTTACTAGGCGTTAGACTAAGCCAGGTTGCAGATCGACCAGGGTTTTATCGGGTAATCTTTCACTCAAAAGAGCGATCGCAGTTCTTAATTTATCGACATAAGCACTGCCAGCATAGCTTTCCAACATTCTCGCTCCCAAAGTAAGAGCAAATAATTCTCCTTGAGATAGAGAAATACTGGGCAATCGCCAATCGGAATCGGTGTAATGCCACCCTTTATCTCTTTGATATTCTAAAGGCGCATTATAGCGATCGCGCAAAAAATCCAGGTCGCTCCTGATAGTGCGATCACTAACTTCTACAACTTCTGCTAAACTCTTTTGAGTTTGTCTAATTCCAGAACGTAGTAAAGAATCAATCTGAAGCAATCTTTCGAGATGACGAGACACGAGTAGTTCATAAAATTAAAAAGCTCGTTCATTTTAAAATAAATAGGGTTTGCTGAAAAAGTAAGCGAAAAAATTTACAAGAATCAGCTTGTTTAAAAGATAAGTTTTTATGTTAGTAAGGAGGGTCTAATATCAGCTTTAATAATAGAAAAGTCAGTAATCAAGCCTAATTTATAGATATTCAAAAATAAAGACAAAAAAAGACAGCCAACCTACCTGAGCAAGGTAGAAAGATTGATAACTAAAAAAGTAATGCCAATAGAAGTTTCTGCTGTTTTAGAGAGTTTTGCCATGATACAGTTAAGTCCATAACGTCGTTTTGCTTGTCCGAATTTTCCCTCAATACCATTACGAAATCTTTCATCATCTCTAGCTTGTTTCTTGCTCCGTCCTATACGCTGAGGAGACCTCAGCGCGGGCGGTGCGCTTTTTAGTTGATTTACTAACATTTTTAGGGGGAGCAGGTCAAATATGTCGATACAAATGAACTAAAGTATGAGGAATTGCTAGTTACAACTGACGAATTATCTACACAGTTCAAATGTTCTTACAAAACTGACCTGCTCCCTTTTTAGGTGGTCTGACCAATGGTGGTCCACTGATTCTAATTCCTCGGTCTTTACACCAAGTTCGATTTTCTCTATTGCGATAAATTTTATCTACATGAACTGAGGATGGGTAGTAGCCAGTGAAGTTTTTATAGGCTTCTATTTGTGTTTTTAAATCCCCTGATTCATTAAAGTTATCCCAACTCAAATGATCTAAAAATACATATCGTTCAAAACAGCTTACTGAAATTTTTGCTCCGAATTCCACAGGTTTTCCTGCTTTTCCTCTGACGATAGGGCGGATATGAGGTTGGGTTATACTGACGATTCTATCGTCACGACTTGCGCGTACATGCGGGACAGGGCGAATGCCCAGATCGTCGTCTTCGACGACTGGCGAAACGAAGTTTCGCGTCCCTTTGTCTTGCGTCTTACGCCGACGCGGGGTCGCAAGTCAATTCTGTTGGATTGATTCTCATACATCCACAATTGTTGACGATAAACTTCTGTTACTACCAACAATATTTTATATTTGCTTAGAGCTAGGCTACTTAAATCAGCCCCTAAATTAACTAAATTCTCTATGTGAGATAAATTTCTTTTGATGTATTGTAATTGTCTGGCGACTGCCGAGCTTCTTTCTTATCGAGATGGACGACGTTTGGGAGCCACTTTCAAATAATCTTTTCTAACTTTCTTTCTATAAGTCCTTGGCTTTTTTACTTTCTTTGTTTGACAATTTTTATAAAGATAATCTAGAACTTTTTCTGTTTGTCGCCTGGCTTGATTTAATATTCCCAAATCATTGGGATAACTTATATCCCCAGGGGCGCAAGTAGCATTCTTTTATTAACTTTCCTTGATTTTGGATTGACTTAACTTCTTCTTTTGCGTTTTTTTTTCTGTTTCTTACTCCTCTTTTTCTCTGAGATCATTCACCATTTTTATATTAATTTTATTAACTAAATCTAGGTCTATTCTTTCTCTAAAATAAACCATCATTGAAGCATCAAATGGAGCTTGATTGCTATAGTCTGACATCCCTAGAAAATACTGTAAATACGGATTTTCTCGAATTTGCTCTACAGTTTCTCTATCGCTTATTCCTAATTTTTCTTGAATAATTAATGCCCCTAATGCCATCGGAAATGGTTTGGCTATTGCTCCCATTGTTTCTGAGAAATTTTCTGCATATTCATCTTCAAAATCTGACCAAGGAATTAATTCTGCCATGATTACCCAACGGTTTTCTGATGACAACTTACCTGAAAAAGGTAATTCAAAATTTTCGCAGGATCGCTCCGATGGGCTAGTTTTACGATACATTTGTTCTTGCTTAGATAAGTGCAAGGGTCTTTTACCGATTTTAGGAGTTTTTCGCCATTTTTACTTAACTTTTTTCTGCGCCCAAAATCTTTGTAACCTTTATTGGCTCAAGATTGTCAAGTTATTCAGCAAACCCTAATTAATAACTCAGCAGATTCATTAATCTCGAACTTATAGACATCATTTTCATACTTTTCCTCTTCTAAATAAGAGTTTTCTGTAAAATTAGTTTCATATAACAATGAAGAAGTAAGGTCATAATTAGTTAGAAATGGTAATGAATCACTTGCTGTTTGATCAACTTGAGCAGATATATTCAACTCATAATCTAAACTATTGTCATCACTGCCATCAATATAACTAACAACAGCAAAATAGTTACCCACTGAAGCTAGGGTATAGTTAATAGAGTTGCTCCCCAGATTATTAGAGCTAGCGATTATTTCCTCACCAGCAGGGTCTAAACACTATTCTTGTTACTATCATGAAGGAGTACTAGATCCGCGTCATCATCGGCACTAGCAATATCGAGGCTAATTTCTATCTCAGCAGATTCATAAATCTCAAATTTATAGACATCGTATTCATACAGTTCTTTTTCTAAATAAGAGTCTTCTATGATAATAGTTCCATCTAACGCTAAAGAACCAAGATCGTAATTAGTTAGAAAAGGTATTAAATCAGCCATCTTATCTGATTATTTAAGATTAAATATTTCTCCCACTTTTACAAAAAGCTGTATATATTACCGTGATTTGGAACATGTGATGCTAATTTCAGGTATGGCAACGATTGTTCACTTTTACTCCCA
>JBCCDL010000635.1:0-4144 GCA_039030815.1 Cyanobacteria bacterium P01_A01_bin.83
CGAACCAGGGCAGCTAGCCAAAGCTTTTCAACATCTCAAACTAGAAATAATTACCCGCCAATCACAACTGCAACAGGCGCAAGCAGATATTGAGCGCAGCGAAGCATATTTTCGTTCCCTGATCGAACAAGCTTCGGATGTAATTTTTATTTTAAATCGCCAACAAGAGATCGCCTATGTAAGTCCCTCTGCGTTAGGGATTTTAGGCTATCAACCCCAGATGATGTTGGGAAATAATCTGTTAGATTTTATTCTGCCAGAGTTGCACTTTAGCATTGCCGATTTTCTTAATTTAACCGCCCAACAGCCTGGAATTTCCGTTCCTATCGAAATGTCTTTCAAGCATCAAAATGGTTCGTGGCTGGCGACAGAAGCGATCGCCAACAATCTATTAGACGATCCCGTGGTAAACGGCATAGTACTTAATCTGCGAGATATTACCAAACGAGAACAGGTAGACGAAAGACTGAGATTGTTAGAGTCGGTGGTAGTTAATGCCAATGATGCGATCGTCATTACCGAAGCCGAATCTTTAGCAGCACCAGAACACCCCCAAATTGTTTATGTCAACAAAGCTTTTACCGATATTACTAGCTATACTTCAGCCGAAGTAATCGGGCAAACGCCCCGCATTCTACAAGGCGAAAAAAGCGATCGCCGTATTTTACAGCAGATAAAACAGTCTTTGTCTCGCTACTTGCCCATCAAAACCGAAATTATTAACTATGGCAAAGATGGCAGAGAATATTGGGTAGAGTTAAATATCATTCCCATCGCTGATCGCAAGGGTAACTACACGCACTTTATGGCGGTAGAAAGGGACATTACTGAACGCAAACAAGCAGAACAAGAATTGCGCGATCGCGAGGCTTCTATCCGCAATTTATATGAAGTTACTACCAGATCCGATCGCAGCTTTGCTCTTAGAGTGGAGCAGATTTTAACGATGGGTTGCCAGCAGTTTAATTTGGAAGTAGGCATCTTGAGTAAGGTTGAAGGGGAAAAATATCGCGTAATTGCCGTCAAGCTGCCAGAGAATTCAGCTTTAGATATTCATCCTGGGAATATATTTAGCGTTGAAGACACCTGTTGCGATCGCACAATTTTTGCCCAACAGCCTATTAGTCTTTTAAAGACAGAAATCGAACATCCTTGTTATTTAGATGCTAACCCCCAGGCTTATCTCGGTACAAAAGTTATGGTGGGAGGTGAAGTTTATGGCACGCTTAATTTTTCTAGTTTTCATTCCCGTATTGAACCTTTCAAAACTATCGATCTTGAATTGATTGGGTTGATGGCGCAATGGATTGGCGGAGAAATCGAACGGCGCAAATCCCGCACAAAATTAGCTCACGCACGCGATGCCGCCGAAGCAGCCAACAAAGCTAAAGGTGAGTTTCTAGCTACTATGAGTCACGAAATTCGCACTCCAATGAATGCGGTAATTGGCATGACGGGGTTGCTGCTCAATACCAAATTAGATTCCCAGCAACAAGATTTTGTAAATACAATTCGCAGTAGCGGAGATGCTTTGCTTACCCTGATTAACGATATTCTTGATTTTTCTAAAATTGAAGCAGGAAAACTTGAATTTGAAAATCAACCTTTTCAATTAAATCGCTGTATTGAAGAATCTCTCAATTTAGTTGCCACCAAAGCAGAAGCAAAACAATTAGAGCTAGCTTATTTAATCGCACCAGAAACCCCTAACTATATTCTGGGAGATATCACTCGCTTGAGGCAAATTTTAGTCAATTTACTGAGTAATGCTGTCAAATTTACCGAACGAGGAGAAGTAGTTGTTTATGTTAAGACAAAGCAAATAGAGCAGACAGTTTCAGAAGATTCGAGTATTTTTATGACTCAGGCTCGAACTAAAAATAATAATATTTGTCAAATTGAATTTGCGGTTAAAGATACGGGCATTGGCATCCCCAGCGATCGCCTGGATCGTTTGTTTAAATCTTTTAGTCAGGTAGACTCTTCCACTACTCGACAATATGGCGGTACGGGTTTGGGTTTGGCAATCAGTAAAAAGCTCTCGGAAATGATGGGAGGAAAGATGTGGGTAGACAGTGAACCAGGGGTGGGTTCGACTTTTTACTTTACTATCTCCGCTAATGTTGCTCCAGAAGCCAGCGAAGCAAAGACATTAGAAAATCGTCTTGTGGGCAAACAAATGCTCATTGTGGATGATAATGCCACCAACCGCCAAATTCTAACCTTACAAGCTCAAGCTTGGGGTACCAACAGCCATGCAGTAGAATCTGGAGCAAAAGCCCTAGAATTAATGGCTACAGGCATAAAATTAGACTTAGCTATTTTAGATATGCAGATGCCTGGGATGGATGGTTTAACTTTGGCTAGAACTATTCGTCAACAAGAAAAATATCAAGACTTGCCCTTAATAATGTTGAGTTCGTTAGGCAAGCAGGCAATCGTTCAACAAGCCCAAGACATTAACTTTTCAGCTATTGTTAACAAACCCATTCCTCAATCCCGACTATATCAGGTTTTAGTTAAGGCGATCGCGGGTACTCCGATCAAGATTAAAAGTACCGATACTTCTTTTATTGATGCTAATTTAGCCGACGAATTACCCCTCAACATCCTGCTGGCAGAAGATATTGTTGTCAATCAAAAAGTAGCCTTATTAATTCTCAAGCAAATGGGCTATCGTGCCGATGTAGCTAATAATGGCATGGAAGTAATTGAAGCATTGCGCCGTCAAATTTATGATGTAGTGCTGATGGATATGCAAATGCCTGAAATGGATGGCTTAACTGCAACTAAGCTAATCTATGAAGAATTTAATTTTAATACTCGCCCGCGTATCATTGCTATGACTGCCAACGCCATCACAGGCGATCGCGAAAAATGTTTGGCAGCAGGTATGGATGATTATGTTAGTAAACCAATCCGAGTAGAAGAATTACGAGAGGCATTGGTTAAATGTAAACCTGTTGAGAGCGATCGCCAATTGGAAGACGAAGAGATGGGGAGACAAGAAGATAAAGAGATTAATAATAATTCAGCGATCGATCTTTCAGTATTAGAATCTATTTGTGAAATGGCAGGAGAAGAGGCTAGCTTGTTGGTAGAAGAGATGGTTACTAGCTATCTAGATGATACCGAAATCAGGTTACAGGCGATCGCTAGTGCCATTAAAACAGCTAACGCAGAATCGATTTTTCAAGCAGCCCACAGTATGAAGTCTAGCAGTGCTAATTTAGGGGCGGTTAATTTAGCGCAACTATGCGAAGAGTTAGAACGTTTAGGCAAAAATAAAACTATCGAAGGTACTGAGTCTCTATTATCTAATGCCGAGTCAGAGTTTGAGCAAGTAGGACAAGAATTAAAAGAGTTTTTGAGGAGTATAAATTAGCTTTTGTTTGTTGTTTTATGAAAGCCTTTGATATTTACCAAAAAATTAATTGTATTTTCTCCCTGGTTGACTGACAAAACTTATGAAACAGCATAAGAATAAGTCTGTAGCTTAAATTTCAACTGATAGAGCCGTTGTTCATGTTGCTTACGGGATGCCATTGCGGGGGTCGGGTCTTGATTATGGGTAAAGACAACAGAATGAAGTAGTTTCCAACCGTTAAGAAGCGCAGCTTTGACCCAATCCCAACCAATCCTAAAATAGCGCGAGGGCGAATGCCCTCTAGTCGTCGTAAGACGACGATCTGCGCGTACGCGCTGCCCACGAAACCAATGAGTATCGACCCATCGCCTTTTTCCTGATTCAACTACATCTACACCTTGTGCGCTTACATAGAGAGTTGCCACAGCTAGGATAAACCATAACCGAGAAAGGGCGCACACATCTCGTATTGCAGAGTGTTGAATATTCCAGCCATTAGATTGGTCATCAAGGAAATTTTCTTCGATATCAAAACGTAACCCATATTCAGCAAAGGTTTGTAGAGTTGTTTTTTCATCACTGACAATTGCCCAAAACTCACCATTGACGTTGTTTCGACCCACAATCACATGAACAATACCGTAGTAAGCTCCTTTGTGTAGTCGTAGGTTGTGTAAACAAATTGCTTGTCCTCGATTGAGGTGAAAGTTATGGAGTTGAATCCAGCCTTTGTTTCCTCGCCAAATCCAAGTATTGCTTTTGAGGCGAATACGGTAA
>JBCCDL010000636.1:0-4138 GCA_039030815.1 Cyanobacteria bacterium P01_A01_bin.83
AATTTGTTTGCTCATAACTTTATTGCTAATTTTAAGCGTCACTTTGGTATTTTGCTAGATAATATCCAAAGCAATTACGATCGCACCTTAGAATTTATAAATCTTACTTCTCAAATAGATATTACCTTACAATGCGATCGCCAGCCGATAGAGAGTGATTACGGTAATCGACCTATTTATCGTCATTTTGAACAGTATGCCCACAAGTTTCCTGAGTCAATAGCAGCTACGTTTGGTGACAAGCAAATAAGTTATGAAGAACTTAATTGGAGAGCTAATCAGTTAGCTCGTTATCTGCTTAAGCGCAATGTACAGCCACAAGACTGCATCGGGGTATTTGTCGAACCTGGAATTGAGATTTTAATTGCTATCTTGGCAATCCACAAAATTAATGCTGTTTATGTGCCGATAGATACTGGGGATCCTCTAGGCAGAATTAAAACAGTTATAGAGCAGGTTGCACCATCGATGATAATTGGTGCTAGCGTTCGCTTAAGGGAGATTGATGATAATTTTGAGATCGACACGATTAATTTATCAGCGATCGATTTATCTCCATTTGCTCGATCTAATCTCAATTATTCTTGTTCTCCCGACAGCATATCCCACATCTTTTTTACTTCTGGTACAACTGGAACTCCTAAAGGAGTAGTTTCTTCCCATAGCAATCTAATTCATTATATTTTTGCCGCCCAAGAAAAATATCGGTTTGGTGCAGAGGATAGTTTTCTATCCACTACAAGGCATACCTTTAGCATCAGTCTTTTTATGCTCTTGTTGCCTCTGGTATGCGGTGGACAAGTAAACATAATCACCATAGAACAATTACTTGAGCCAAAACTATTAGCCGAAGCTATAGAAGAAGTAAACTTTGTCCATCTTAATCCTAGTATTTTAAAAGTTTTACTGGATTTTCTGGAGCAAGATAATTACAACTTAAATAGATTTAGCCATGTCAAACATGTATCTTCTGGTGGAGACATGATTCGGGCGGACATACTTAACCGCTTAAATCGCGTATTTACTCAGGCAGAAGTATATGCTATCTACGGCTCAAGCGAGATTAGCTGCATGGGCTGTACTTACTTGGTACCGCAACAAGAAATTGAGCAAACTCTAGTGGGTAAACCCTTCAACAATGTTGGGCTAAGAGTTTTAGACCAGCATCAAAGAGTTGTGCCTATAGGAGTAAAGGGTGAAATTTATTTCTCTGGTCAAGGTATTACGCCAGGATATTTAAATTTGCCTAATCAAACTGAAACTCAGTATGTCTGGCTTGATGGCGAACGTTTTTATCGCACAGGAGATATTGGTCGCTTGACCCCTCAAGGCAATTTGCAGGTGCTAGGAAGGGATGATAGTCAAGTCCAAATTCGTGGCATGCGTATTGAATTAGGTGAGATTGAGTCCCACTTAAATTTGCATCCCGCAATAGGTGCTTGTGTCGTAATAGTTAAAGAAGATAAGTTGGGTGGCAAGCAACTAGTTGCCTATTTAATTCCTCAAAATCAAGCCCCCACTTCTGACGAACTGCGAAGCTTTTTACAGTTTACTTTGCCGCAGTATATGATTCCCGCACATTTCGTTCCCGTTGCACAATTTCCTCTTAACCCTAATGGCAAAGTAGACCGTCGCACATTAGCCGATCTAAAACTTAAGTTAGATAGCCAATCCTTAACTCAGCCTCGCACTGCCACCCAAGAGCAACTAGTTAAAATTTGGAGCGAAGTATTGAAGCTAGAAGCCGTTGGGATTGAAGACAACTTCTTTGAATTGGGAGGACATTCTTTACTCGCTACCCAAATTATCTCTCGTATTCGAGAAACTTTAGAAGTCGAAATAGCGATCGCCAGTTTCTTTGCCTCTCCGACAATTGCAGCATTAGCTAAATACATTGATACTAATAGCACCAAAAATTCATTCGCACCTATATTACCCATTCCTCATCAGTCAAAAATTCCTTTATCTCTTACCCAACAAGGTCTTTGGTTTCTATATCAACTAGAACCAGACAGCTCTGCCTACAATATTCCTTTAGCTTTAGAGATTAAGGGGGTATTGCAGATAAATACTCTAGAAAGAGCAATTGCCGAAATTGTCCGTCGTCATGAAACACTCAGGACTAATTTTGAGTTAATTAATAACATTCCTGTTCAGGTCATTACTCCTACCAGAGATATTCCTCTCAAAGTAGTCAATTTACTTCCTTTGTCTGTATCTGAACAGACTACTGAACTGCAATGCCTGATGGAGACCGAAATTCATCGTCCTTTCGATCTGAGGAGAGAAGCTCTGTTACGTACTACTTTGTTCCAACAGACTCCAGATACTCAAGTGCTGCTAGTTATGATGCATCATATAGTTTCTGATGGTTGGTCGCTGGAAATCTTTACTAGAGAACTGTCTACTATTTACGCTGCGATAGTCAATCAGCAGTCATCTGCCCTACCAGAATTACAAATTCAATATGCTGATTTTGCTCACTGGCAAAGAGAATACTTGCAGGGAGAAATCTATGAAACTCAATTAAATTACTGGCAACAACAACTTGCAGGACTGCCGCCATTATTGGAACTGCCTACAGATAAACCCCGTCCAGCAATCCAAACCTTTAATGGAGGGATAGAAAGATTTAATCTCACTCCAGAGTTAAGTGCCAAACTGCGAACTCTTAGTAAGGGCTCAGGAGCAACTCTATTTATGACCTTGTTGGCTTCTTTTACCACCTTACTATCTCGCTATAGCAATTGCCAAGATATTGCCATCGGTTCCCCCATCGCTAATCGTAACCGTAGTGAAATTGAATCTTTAATTGGCTTTTTTGTCAATACCTTGGTTCTAAGGACTAATTTAGAAGGAGATCCTAGCTTCAAGGAATTGTTGCAACAAGTGCGACAAACTACCTTGGATGCTTACGCTCACTCAGACTTGCAATTCGATCAGTTAGTAGAAATAATACAGCCAGAGCGCAGTCTGAGCTACAATCCCTTGTTTCAAGTAATGTTCGTCTTACAAAATGGGACTGCTACAGCTAAAGAAACTTCGACTTTAACTATAAATCCTCTACCTGTAAATCTGATTAATTCACAATTAGATTTAACTCTATCAATGGAAGAAACAGAGACAGGATTGATGGGGTTTTGGCAATATAACAGCAATTTATTTGATGCTGAAACTATTAAACGCCTGTCAGATAATTTCTTAGTTTTATTAGAGCAAATTGCCACCTATCCAGAAAAACCCGTTACTGCCCTGGCACTAATGACTACAGCAGAACGCCATCAAGTATTAGTAGAATTTAATCCTCAAGCGGAAAAATATGCTCAAGAATATTTTATTCATCAGTTATTTGAAGAGCAAGTTAAACTAAATCCCCATAGCGTAGCGGTAGTTTTTGAAGACCAACAAATAACCTATCAAGAGCTAAACAATAAAGCCAACCAGTTAGCACATTATCTAAGATCTTTAGGTGTTGGTTCTGATGTTCTAGTGGGTATCTGTATAGAGCGTTCAATTGAAATGGTAGTAGGGCTTTTAGGTATTGTTAAAGCTGGTGGTGCTTATGCACCTTTAGATCCTGATTATCCAGAAGAAAGATTGAGCTATATGCTGGATGATTCAGAGGTTAAGATGTTGTTGACCCAGCAGTCCTTAGTTGAATCTTTACCCGCTCATCAAGCAAAAATAGTTAGTCTAGACAGTGATTGGGAGAAGATCGCCCAATACGATCAAGCTAATTTAAATGTAGATATAGATATCGAGAATTTAGCCTATGTAATCTATACTTCTGGTTCAACAGGTAAACCCAAAGGCGTTATGAACACCCATCGGGGAATTTACAATCGTTTGCGCTGGATGCAGGAAACTTATAACCTAGATAGTAGCGATCGCGTAATTCAAAAAACTCCTTTCAGTTTTGATGTATCGGTATGGGAGTTTTTCTGGACGTTGATGACAGGAGCAAGGCTGATTGTAGCTAAACCAGAAGGACACAAAGACAGTAGATATTTGGCTGATTTGATTGCTCAACAGCAGATTACAACCATCCATTTTGTCCCACCGATGCTTCAAGTCTTTCTTCAAGAACGCAATTTAGAACAATGTAGTTCTTTGAGAAGAGTTTTTTGTAGCGGAGAAG
>JBCCDL010000637.1:0-4133 GCA_039030815.1 Cyanobacteria bacterium P01_A01_bin.83
GATAAATGATAAATGATAAATGATAAATGATAAATGATAAATGATAAATGATAAATGATAAATGATAAATGATAAATGATAAATGATAAATGATAAATGATAAATGATAAATGATAAATGAATATAGACCTTGATCTTAACGTCATTTGGGTTGTGGGTTGTGCAGGACTAGTACTCCTGATGCAGCCTGGCTTTATGTGTCTGGAGTCGGGACTCACCAGATCAAAAAATAGTATCAATGTAGCAATTAAAAATCTGGTGGATCTGGGTATTTCCGTGTCCTTTTTCTGGGCTTTTGGTTACGGGTTGATGTTTGGTGCCAATTGGCTAGGCATCATTGGAACCTCAGACTTTGTGGTTAGTATTGAAAGCGATCCTAAGTTAGCGGCGTTTTTTTTGTTTCAGATGATGTTTTGTGGCACTTCCACCACGATTGTCTCAGGGGCATTAGCTGAACGACTCAAATTTAAAGGTTATATAGCGATCGCTATGTTGATTTCGGGGCTAATTTATCCTATATTCGGGCATTGGGTTTGGAATGGGGCTGCGACCTCCCAATTGACGGGTTGGCTGGGAAAAATTGGTTTTATTGATTTTGCAGGTTCTTCGGCGGTACATAGTGTCGGCGGTTGGGTTTCTCTGGCAGCATTACTAGTGGTTGGTTCCCGTACAGGAAGATTTGTTTCCCAGCAGGAGTTGGCAGGAAATAATTTATTTGATGCTCCTCGGCGGGAAGTCCGTAAGATTCACGGCTCCAATCTTCCTTTTTCGGTCTTAGGGGTCATGTTGCTCTGGGTGGGCTGGTTTGGCTTTAATGGTGGTAGTACATTTGCTCTAACTAATGAAATTCCGATCATTATTGTTCATACAGTGCTGGCTGGGGCTGCGGGCATGATCGGCGCAGGGCTAGTCGGTTGGTATCGACGGGGCGTTGTGGAGGCGGAAACTCTGATTAATGGCTCGATTGCTGGCTTGGTGTCGATCACCGCTGCTTGTAACTCTGTGACCACCCCTCTAGCAATGTTAATTGGAGCTGTTGGGGGTGTAAGTATGCTCTTATTAACTGACTGGATCGAACAGTGGGGCATTGACGATGGAGTAGATGCGGTGGCACTCCATGGGTTTGCTGGAGCCTGGGGAACTTTAGCCGTAGGACTGTTTGGTAATTTAGATATTTTGGATACGGGCTTGAGCCGCTATAGTCAAGTTTTAGTACAGCTTTTAGGGATTGGAATCTGCTTTGTCTGGAGCTTTGGCATTACCTATTTGGTTTTGAACTATCTCAATCGCAGCTTCCCCTTGAGAGTAAGTCTAGAAGAAGAAGAGATCGGACTCAATGTGGCAGAACACAATGCCAAAACTGAGGTCTATGAATTGTTCCGCGTTATGGATCAACAGGCGAAGACACAGGACTACAGTTTACGAGTCCCTGAAGAGCCATTTACCGAAGTGGGCAAAATTGCCCGTCGCTATAATCAGGTAATGGCATCGGTGTCAAGCTATTCACTGCAATTAGAGGAGCTTAATGCCAAATTAGAAGAAACTGTCGCCGAACGCACTGCCCAGCTAGTTGATGCTAATGCTTCACTAGAACAGGCAAATCAGGAGCTAAAACGCCTTGATAGTCTTAAAGATGAATTTTTGGCTAACACCTCCCACGAACTGCGGACTCCCCTCAACAGTATTATCGGCATCAGCGAATCTTTAATTAATGGGGCAACTGGCGCACTTTCAGAGCAAACATCGGCTAATCTTGCCATGATTGCCAATAGTGGTCGTCGTTTGTTTAATTTAGTCAGCGATATTCTGGATTTCTCGCAAATACTGCATGATAACTTAAGTTTACGCCTTCAATCCGTAGGGCTACGGGAGGTAGTAGAAATAGTCTTAGTTCTCTGTCGTCCGCTAGTGGGCAATAAAGATTTACAACTAGTAAATGCGATCGCAGGTGATACTCCTACAATCAGGGCTGATGAAGATCGTCTACAGCAAATTCTGTATAACTTAGTGGGTAATGCGATTAAATTTACCGACCAGGGGCAGGTAAAAGTCACGGCAGTGGAGCATCAACCTGAAGTAGCTACCAGGGACTTAGGTGAATCTTTTTTGACTATCACGGTGGCAGACACAGGTATTGGTATCCCCGAAGCCAAGCGCGATCGCATTTTTGAGACTTTTGCCCAAGGAGAAGGTTTTACGGCTCGTGAATATGGTGGCGTTGGTTTGGGCTTATCGGTAACAAAAAAGCTGATCGAGTCCCATGGGGGCAGTATTTGGGTCGAGTCCACTGTGGGCGAGGGTTCTAACTTTAGCTTTACTTTACCCATTGCTCACGACAGCGATAACTCCATCGAGTCAGTATCGGCTTTTAGAGAAATTATCGGCAGTTTATCGCAAGTACAACCACCGCAAATTCCTTTAGAGCAAGCTGATAAACCTAATGGCAAAACCACCAAAGCACTGATAGTCGATGACGATCCTGCTAATTTACAGGTCTTAATTAATAACCTGTCTTTAGCTAACTATGATATTGCTCAGGCATCAGACGGCAGGTCAGCCCTCAAGCTATTAGAGGAAGGTCTAGACCCTGATATTATCCTCTTGGATGTGATGATGCCTAAAATGACGGGATATGAGGTAGCGGCAAAACTGAGAGAAAAATATCCCCCAGATCAATTACCGATTTTGCTATTGACCGCCAAAACTCAGGTACAGGACATTGTCACAGGCTTGAGCGTGGGAGCAAATGACTATCTCAATAAGCCCATTTCCCGTGACGAACTAATTGCTAGAATGCAGACTCATACCAATCTGCGTCATTTACAGCAAGAGAACCTACGCCAAACTACCGAACTACAACGAGCGAAAGATAAGTTAGTCGAATATAATCTCAATTTGGAACAAACAGTAAAAGAACGCACTACCGAACTTTCCCAAACTTTAGAGATCCTTAAAGCCACTCAAGCCGAATTAGAGCTAGAAAATGCCTTACTCCGCAACGATGAAGAGGCGTTGTGTTTTGATTACCAGGTGGGTGGCAGTTTACCCACAAACGCTCCTACCTATGTAGTGCGTCAAGCAGATCGCCATCTTTATCAGGCTTTAAAAGCGGGGGAATTTTGCTACATTCTTAATTCACGACAAATGGGAAAATCCAGTTTGCGGGTACAGATTATGAAACGCCTCCAAACAGAAGGTTTTAACTGTGTGGCGATCGATCTTTCAGAAATTGGCAATCAACAAGTTACGGTCGAGCAGTGGTATGCAGGTTTTCTCTACGGATTAATTAGTGGGTTGGAGGTTATTGATCTCTTGGAACTCCGTACCTGGTGGCGATCGCATGATTTTCTATCGCCTGTGCAGCGTCTGGGAGAGTTTATTGAACAGGTGTTGCTGGAAAAAGTTAACGATAAGATCATTGTTTTTATCGACGAGATCGATAGTATTCTCAGTCTGAGCTTTGATGCCGATGATTTTCTGATCCTACTGCGCAGTTTATTTAATAAACGAGCCGATCAGCCCAAATTTAACCAAATCAGTTTTGTCATGTTGGGGGTAGCAACTCCCGCACAACTCATTCAAGATAAAAACCGTACTCCTTTTAACATTGGTCAAGCAATTCAACTCCAGGGCTTTAAGCTCCATGAAGCACAACCGCTATTAAGAGGATTAACAGATCGCGTAAATAGTCCCCAGGTAATGCTCAAAGAAGTGCTGGCTTGGACAGGAGGACAACCTTTTTTAACACAGAAAATTTTTAAATTAATCTGCGATACGGTAGAACCAATTCCTGTCAACGGCGAGGTGCAGTGGGTGCAAAACTTAGTTACAAGTAAGATAATTAATAATTGGGAAGCTCAAGACGAACCAGAACATCTCAAAACTATTCGCGATCGCCTTTTGTGCCAACCCGATAGAATAGTAACCCTACTTACTCAATATCAAAGGATTTTACAGCAGGGCAAAATATCTGATAATAATAGCTGGGGACACGCCGAGCTATTATTATCAGGGCTGGTAGTTAAGCAAGCAGGAATGTTAACGATTAGCAACCGCATCTACGCTACTATTTTTAACCAAGACTGGATCAACAAAGTACTAGCACAACAAGCCGCATCAAACTAAATCATTTA
>JBCCDL010000638.1:0-4128 GCA_039030815.1 Cyanobacteria bacterium P01_A01_bin.83
CTACATTATTTGGAATAATTTTGCGATCGCCACACATTTTTAAATCAAATACTTTGTGTTTGGGATAATATCCTCCTACTTTAATTGAGTAATCATATCCCAGTTCAGGATGAAAGTAAGAGCTATACACAAAAGCGTATTTGAGAGAAGCTTTGTTAGATGCTTGAATGTTATCTCCCATATGCTGACTAATTAAACATACTTGATCGTTTGGCTTGATTTGACTCAGAAATTCTTTATTTACTCCCAAATTAATGTACTTATCTAGAGTGGAAAAAGTTGGTTTAACTGCTCGGTAATTAGTTTTAATTAAAACAACAATTAAAAATGTTATATAAATCCATTTAATATATTTAACTTGCAACCATTTGTGAGACTTCTTCCTTGAATCATCATTAACCGTCTTCTTAAGAGGTAAAGGGTAAAAGGTAAAAGGTAAAAGGGATTTATCTTCTTTTCGTGCCAGAGTTTTATTTGAACTAAACTTACTATTTACTGAAAATGATAGGAGATATAGATTTAGAGAAACTAAAGTAATCATCCAGTACAGAAAGTATCTTAGTTCATGGGATGCAGGAAAATTCAGAGGAATTAGCGACATGGCGATGACAACCAATAGTGCTAATCTTGCTTGGAACGAACGTAAATGCCGAGGTAGGGACTTATTTTGAATAAATTCTCTCAGCAAAAACAATAACAGCATGAGGAGATTAAATACTACGTAAGCCCCAAAAAAGCCGCCACGACGACTGCGTTCAGGGTTAGGACTCCATTGATCTGCCGACCAAACATTAGGTGTATTGATATCTAATATCGAGGTAAGCCAGTTGATTTGTCGATTGCCTTGTTCAAATGCTTTGGGAGTTCGCTTGTGATTGAGTACAACTCCAGCTATCTCAACTCGAATCGGATATAGAGGATTGCCATATACAACAGTATTTTTAACAGGCGTAGCAAAGATAATGATTGTCGCCAACAGACCCAGAGGAATGATTTTGCTTAGTTTGATTACTGACTTATGTTGATAGCACAGCCAAGCAATTCTTACTCCTGCGAAAATTAAAGCGACGAAGACTAAAGGCTGCAATAGTGTCTTGGTATTGGCTGCCATCGTCGCCCCTAAACATGCCACTGACAGTGCTGTTGCTTGAGGTAGTTCTTTATTGGTATAGAGGCGATAGATCATCATGATCAAAATTGATACGCCTACATTACCCAGTAAATCAACAAAGCTACTGTTGGCATGAAATAACACTAGGGGAATAGAGAATAAAGCCGCTACAGCCAGATAAAAAGGAACTTTGAAATATGACTTTAAAAACCAAAAATAGCCAAAGATAGCAAAAAAGCTAACTAAATTAGTTGATTGAATTCGTCCTGTAATCTTCCAAAAAAAACCCTGAAGAAAATGCGCCAGCAAAGGAAAACCTTCAAAACGCGGCTCAAACCACTCTTCATCCCCAATAAACATTTCTTTCGGTATAATACCCCAGATTCTGCCCGCAAAAGGCAAATGATACCAACCAGGATCATAGTTGGTATCAATATCAATAACTGCCTTAAGCAATACGGCAATAACTAGGAGAGTAGCAGCTAGATTTAGGACTGTTTCTATGGTCAGGATGGAGGAGGTTTTAACCCCCTTACCTTTGGCAGAAAAATTCGACATCGAATATAAATAACTAACTTTAAATATGAATGATTTAATTTTGCTTTTGGGTAAATAAAGCAAATCTATCCCACACAGACACCACAGCAAATACTGCCAGAATTATCATCACTGCTATGATGTAGAGAAACCTCTGGATCAAAGCGAACTTGACTGCCATTACATCTGGTACATCAAACAAGCCTAATAAGCCAATCCAGCTAAATTCCATCAGTCCCAGATTGGCTGGAGTGAAGCTAAGAAGCATTGCCAACTGGATTATGGGGGAAATAAATGCTATTGCCCATAACTTAATCTTAAACCCACCTGCGATCGCAATCAAGACTCCACGAACAATCCATACTATATAGCGAACTACTGAAACCCAGTAGAGGTAAAGGGTAAAATTTTTACCTAAGATAGAATCTTTGCCTGTCCCCACGGCTGTCTCGCGCGTGGCTGATTTTCCGCCCTTAAGTTGTTTTAACCAGGTCAAAGCTTTAATTAAAAAACTTATTAGGCGGCGATGCCATTGATTAATTATAAAGTGAACTGCAATAATTGTGGCTATCCAGACCCAAACTGCCACCGAGAGAGATATATATCCTAGTACATATAAAATAGAGGTAGGAAATAACAGTACAGGAATTAAAAGATTAAAGAATTGATCGTAAACTACAGATAAAAAGCCTTTAGAAAATGAACTTATTTTATGAACTCTTAAGGCTAAATTTTGCACCATTACCATGCCTACGTACTGCGGCATAAACTGCATGGTTAATGAGCCTAAAGTAGTATAGAATAAGTAAAATTTTAAGGGCTGTTGGTTTTTAGGAGTAAGTTTTTGGGTGACTAAACTCCACTTATATGCCGTCAAAGCCGTATGTAAAATTAAGGCTGCGATTGCTAGACCAGCATAGAAAGGATTTAAGCTATAAAAACTAGCTACAACTTCTTTCAAGTCTACATCGGTAAAGTGTAGAATCAACCAGACAAAGAAAAATCCTATACCCAGGGACAAAATACTAGATATAACGTTTTTTTTCGTTAACATTTATCATTACGCATCTAAAATTAATATTTTCAACTGTATATTTATCCTGTAACTTTTAGCAAAGTTGTTGTAGATTTAATGGATTTGTGTTGGTTGTTTCTCCGACTATCTGCTGAAGATCTAACGCTCAAAATTTCCTGGCAAATGCTCACTAACTTTTGAGTCCATGTTACCTATATAAAAGTACTAAGTTATAGCTAATATTCAGGTATTGCCGTGATAAATTATTTATGAATATTATCAATAACAGAAGGCTAATGACTAATGACTGTAAGCAGAATAATTCTCTCAACTTAAGCAGAATTGCTAAATTCTTTTAAAGCATTGTATCCCCAGATCGCCTCTAAATCAACTCCAATCAGTTCCGATATTTTAGCGACTTCAGGCTGATATTTTTGCATCAACTCAAGTTTTCTTTCTGCTGATATTTTTTCTTTTGGTGCTTGATGCCAAAGAAGTTTTTCGACAATATTATCCCTAACAAACTCATTAAATTCTTGAGAAATCAGGTTTTTGGAAATAGTTTTAACTAAAGGGCGATTTACAAAATTGTTGAGGGCGGGAAATTTCACTTCTTTATTGACATTTACTGCCGTAAAATCCGGCGTAAAGCTGGGGTCTACACCGAGGAACTCTAAAATTTCTCGATAAACACCCTCGTTGTCTGCCCTAAATTCTTCGTAAATTATTACCTTAATCTGTTCTGCTGCAAAGTGATCATAATAGCGTTTGACCTGCTCATAATACTTAACCCGCTCAGAGTAAAACAAATAGCTAGGAGCCATAACCCTGGGACTAGCATGTTTGCCCTGCTTACGCTCTGCCTCTAGAGTTAATGCAGTGGCAAAATCTGGCTCGCTCTCCTCCGTAAATTTGACGTAGTGGCTGTGCAAGGAGTAAAGATATTGAGCAGGTTCACGCAACAGAATAATTATCTTAGCATCAGGATTAAAATGATGAATTTTTTCGGCTGCTACTCTCGAATACAAATGATTAGCGCTAGCTTCTCCCACTGCTTTTTCGGCTTTAACCTTAGCAAACAATTGTAAATAGGTATTTTCATCTCTGAAGTCAAAGAAAAGTTGCTTTTGGTGGTGCTGGTCGCTTTCTAGGTGAAAATCAGAACAGAAAAAGTGAGGTTCCTTAATGCTTGACATGAAAATTTCAGGATGCTCTCCTAAAAACTGATGTAAAGCTGTTGTCCCAGATTTGGGTTGTCCGACAATAAAAAAATTAGGCTTCATAAATAACAATAATAATTAGTTGCCCTTACCCCTGAGCCTGAAGTTTTGCTTTGAGGCGAGCCGCCACTCGCTCTTGAATGCGCGAATCTTGCCAATATCTGCGCCACCCCCAAGGTCCTAACATGACAAAATCAACCGCTAGCTTAAGCAGGTTAGCTGATTTCCCGTGAACCAGAGCTGCC
>JBCCDL010000639.1:0-4121 GCA_039030815.1 Cyanobacteria bacterium P01_A01_bin.83
TATCTGGTAGCTAATTACTGTTGGTTGTTCACTGGTGAGTGCTAACTGATTAGTTGTTGGTTCACTCCAACGTAATAGCCAGTTTGGTTGAATACCGAGGAATAAAATAATTGCTGTTAAGACAAAAGCAGGAATGCTTTCCGAAGGAAATACTTTAGGGTAATATGCCAATTCGTTATTCAATTTGCCAAAGCAGGTGCGGTTGAGCAGGATGATAAAGTAAACCGCCGTTAAACCAGATGCAATAATGCAAAGCAGAGTTGGAAGAGGAAAAGTGCTAAAGCTACCCTGAAAAATAATAAATTCTGCTACAAAACCGACCAAGCCAGGTATTCCCGCACTAGCCATCCCCGCCATAATTAATAAACCACTAGTAAGAGGTAAACCACGTATGGGGTTCATCAAACCATTAAGCACATCAAGATCACGGGTGCCTACTTTGCGTTCAACAATGCCGACTAAGTGAAACAACAAAGCCAAAATCAAACCATGTCCAATCATTTGTGCCACTGCACCCAGAATACTCAACTTGGTTCCCGCAGCTACAGCCACTAAGATATAGCCCATATGACCAATAGAACTATATGCCACCATCCGTTTGATATCCTTTTGAGCGATCGCACTTAATGCCCCATAGAGGACACTTACGGTGCCAATTATGGCTAAACCTGGTGCCACTATCGACCATGTATCGGGAAATAGCTGTAAACCAAAGCGAATTAAGCCGTAAGTTCCTAATTTTGCCAGTATTCCTCCCAAAAGAATTGTTACTGCTGGAGAAGCTTCGGTATAGGCATCAGGTAACCAAGTATGCAGAGGAACTAAAGGAATCTTGATGCCAAACCCGATTAATAAAACTGTTAAGAGAATTAGCTGGGTGTTTAAAGATAAACCTTGAGTAGAAATAGTATTGTAGTCAAAGCTGATGGCACCATTGAGGAAAGTAATTCCTAAGAATGCGGCTAAAACTAACAATCCCGATACCGCAGTATAGATGAGAAATTTGGTGGCTGCATAGCCTTTTTTCTCACCACCCCAGATAGCAATCATTAAATAAAAAGGGATTAATTCTATTTCATAAAAGATGACAAATAGCAATAGATTTTGCGCCGCCAAAGCCCCAGTAATGCCAGCATTGATTAATAGCAACAGAGAATAATAAAGTCGAGGACGCTCGACATTTTCCCCAATACTAAAGATGGCAATAATAGTTAGCAGTGCATTGAGAACCAATAGCGGTAAAGATAAACCATCTACCGCCAGGCTATAGCTTAAGCCAATCGGCTCAATCCAACTTCGATACTCCGCAAACTGCCAGCCAGCATGATTAACATCAAACTGAGTCAGTAACCAAATTGACCAAACAAAAGTTAAGACCGCAAAAGTAGTAGCGATCGCTCGTAATTTTTCTGAATCATCTTTGCCAGGAGAAAAGCCAATAATACTTGCCCCTAATACAGGCAACCAAAGTAGAAAACTAAGCATTTATATGTTAATTGTTGATTGTTGATTGTTAATTGTTGATTGTTAATTATTGATTGCTTTTACACCCAAATGTGGGGTAATATTCAATACTTAAAAAGAAAGTTGCGAGATTATGGGAAAGCAAATCACAGCAATAAACAACGCTAATCCAATCACAATGGAAATTACATAGGATTGGGTTTGACCAGAAGTGTTGTATTTTAAGCTTTCGCCACCAAAAATAGTTGCCAACCCCACCAAATTAATCACCCCATCAACTAAAAAGCGATCGCACCAGTAAACTAGTTTGGATACTAACCCGACGACAAAGACAATAGTGAGGCGATAAAATTGTTCGGTGTATAAATCGTAAGCAAAGAAATCCTGTACTGCTTTGGGCTTGAGTTGAATTGGTTTGGAGATCCCATCGTTAAGATAAATAAAGCTGGCACTACCTGCACCAATTACAGTCGCAGCAGTTAAGGCTCCCGCAACAGTTAAATTTAGTTCAGACAACTCAGGCAATAAACCCCACTGATTTAATAAGATCGGTGCATGTAAAGCCAATCCCAAACCGACCGTCATCGGCAATACCAAAGCCCAAAGCCCTTCAGGAGAACGTACCGTCATCTGCTTGACTTTTCCTGCAAAAATTAGGCAAAACTCGCGGGTCAAACTAAATGCAGTCAAGCCATTAACAATCAGCATAACCCCTACTAACCAAGGAGTAGTTTGCCACAGATAATCAGCCATTTCTGTCAGCGTCCAAAAACAACCTAGAGGAGGAAACGCTACCAAAGAAGCCGCCCCCACTAAATAACAAATACCCGATATAGGACGACGTGACCATAAACCGCCATATTGAGTCAAATCTTGGGTAATTGTATTCAACACCACTCCCCCCATACTCATGACCAATAAGGACATAGCGATGGCATAGGTAAATAATAGCTTCAGGGCAGTTACCTCCTGTTGGGTGCCTACCGCAATGAAAACTAAGCCCATGTAAGCACTGACCGAATAAGACAGCGATCGCTTAATATCAATCTGGGCGATCGCTATCAAGCCAGCACCAATTGCCGTTGTTGCCCCTACCGCCACCATAAAGCTAGATGCCACAGGGGATAAAGCTAGGACAGGTTGCAACTTAATTAAGACCCAAGCACCCGTAGAAACCACAATTGTGTTTCTTAGGATGGTTCCTGGCATTGGTCCTTCCATTGCCTCATCTAACCACAGGTGCAGCGGAAATTGAGCGCATTTACCCAAAGGACCAGCAATTAAGGCTAAACATAATAAAGTAGCGATATTAGAATCAATAGTAGTATTTTGCGCCCAGTCAGCTAATTCTGTATAGTTCCAAGTTCCTGCTAGGGGTAGTAAAGCGACGACTCCCATTAACAGAATTAAATCTCCTACCCGCTTGGTTAAGAAAGCATCTCTGGCACCTGTCACCACTAAAGACTGATTGAACCACAAGCCAATTAAGAGATAGGTACCCAAAGTTAAAATCTCTAGCACTACATAGCTAAAAAATAGAGAGTTACACAGCACTAAAGTGGACATCCCTGCTTCAAACAAAGCTAGTAGACAATAAAAACGCGCCCAACCCCAATCCATTTCCATGTAGCCAATAGCATAAACTTGAGCTAACAAATTTAAACCAGTAATTAAAACTAACGCCCCAATATTAATAGTTGAAATTTCAATATCAAAGGAAATATTCAAATCAGCAGCTTGAAGCCATTGAAAAGATAGATACTGAACTGGTTGCTGCCAAGTTTCCGTTAAAGCACAAACGCTGTGTATCAATGCTACCAAAGTCATGAGAATATTAATATATCCCGATGGTCTAGGTCCACTATTACGAATGATTCCAGGAGACCAGGGGATAGCCAATATCGCTCCAACTAGAGCATATATTGGCACTAGCCAAATACTTTGATTAAAAATTTCACCCATAGATCTTTATACTATGTCGTTTTCAAATAGATATATATGAATCTATTTTAGAACACTTATAGTATTTAATCTATGAAAAAAGAAATATGAGTGTTTTATATAAATGATAAGTAAATACAAATTTGGTCTTGACTACATTGATGTTGCTTCGGCAAAAACAATTAAACGCTTAATGTGAATTATCTTCCCTCTTTAGGTTGCTAGTTCGTAGTTTTTAGCTCGTAGCTTTTAGCTCATAATAATCCTTGAGTCTCGAGCTGAAAATTTTGAGTAGCAAGGTAGAGCTTCAAGATATTTGAGACAAGAATTTCCCGAACTAAAAAAATTGCCTACGTTGTGGACTCCCAGCTTTTTTGTAGCTACTACTGGAAATGCCTCAACAGAGACAATTAAGCGTTATATTGAAAACCAAAAAGGAAAGTGAGATACGCACCGAATAAATTCCCTGAGTCGCTATTCAACCAGGGGCGCAGGCTGCAAAGCAGCCAAGCGTCGCTAGACGCGCCTGAGCCTCTGGCTCTGCGCCACCTGGCTAACTTTCTCCCACACGTTTTATGTTTAATTACAAATCGCCATTACCTCGTAGTTGTTTTCTGTTCTTGCTCACTCTCTGCTTGACTATAGCTTTGACCATCCCAGTTCATTCCCAATCTACGACATTAACGATGGTAAATAAGGCGCAGCAGCTTTATCAA
>JBCCDL010000640.1:0-4107 GCA_039030815.1 Cyanobacteria bacterium P01_A01_bin.83
AACCGCCGATGCTCCTGTCAAGTTACCGACAATCACTGCCTACAAATTAGAAAGTATTGGTTTGGTAAAACTGAATAAAAATTTAGTAGCTCCAAGCTGTGAGCTTTATCGTCTCTATTTCCGCGATCGCCTTTAGACTTTCTCAAGAGCAAGATATGAATAGTTATCACAGTAAAAGCAACTTTTGAGATTGAGTCTAGAATAATAATCCTACGGCTCAAAGTCTTTATCCTTAATTCCTTATCCTTTATCCTTTCAAAACATGTCTCGACAGCGTAAGAAATCAGATTTGCCGACCAAAATTTGTCCTGTGTGCGATCGCCCGTTTACCTGGCGTAAAAAGTGGGAAAAGTGCTGGGATGATGTTAAGTACTGTTCGGATCGTTGTCGTCGGCGCAAACAATCTGCTAGTAGTTGAGATGCGATCGCGGTTGCGAAGCAAGTCGTCAGACTCAGCGTACCCTGCGGGTAATCGCTCATTAATTTGGGATGTTTTTTGGCTAGACAGTAACACAGCTAAAATGCTGCAATAAAAACATTATTTTGAACGATTTTTAGCCTACAATCAGCAAGGTCTAGTTATTATCTTCATCACAACAATTATGTCTGCTAAACAAATACAGCCCAAATTAATCATTCATGGTGGTGCAGGGGGGCATATCAGAAGCGAAAAGGGGGAGAGCAAAGTTCGGAAGGCTCTTCATACCGTCATCGAGGAGGTTTATGAAATGCTTTCTTTTGGGGGGAGTGCCGTTGATGCTGTGGTTATGGGTTGCCAGTTATTGGAGAATCAGCCAATTTTTAATGCAGGTACAGGTTCGGTGTTGCAGTCTGATGGTCAAATTCGCATGAGTGCTTCTGTGATGGATGGGGCTAGACAGCGTTTTAGTGGGGTAATTAATGTTTCTCGTGTCAGACATCCCATTGATGTGGCCAAGTTTTTGCAAGGAGATGATGATCGTGTGTTATCCGACTATGGTGCTAATGAGCTATTGCGGGAATTAAATATTCCCATGTACGATCCTCTAGTAGAAATTCGGCTCAAGGAATGGATACAAGAGCGAGATGAGAATTTTGATAAGAACATGGCGGGGGTTGTGGCAGAGGAAGCTTTAATACACGAACCTCGTAAGGGTACTATCGGCGTAGTGGCGCTGGATAATATGGGCAAAATTGCCGCAGGAACCTCTACAGGGGGCAAGGGTTTAGAGCGAATTGGGCGAGTAAGTGATTCGGCAATGCCCGCAGGTAATTATGCTGATGCTTCTGCTGGAGTTAGCTGTACAGGAATTGGTGAGGACATTATGGAAGAATGTCTCGCTGCTAAGGTTGTGATTCGCGTTACTGACGGCATGTCCTTAGCTGATGCTATGTCAAAATCGATGAAAGAATCTCGTAGTCGTAATCGAGATTTTGGGGCAATTGCGATCGCTGCTGACGGTACTATTTGCTGGGGTAAAACTAGTGAGGTAATCTTAGCGGCTTATCATGATGGTCACTCGATTGGCGATACGATTAACTGGAATAATCAAGAGTTGATTGATTATCGAAATTAGATAGTGGTTTTAAACTTATAACGAAACCTCCTCATAAATTGAATCACACTTAGCAGCCATAATGAAATCATTATGATGCAGCGCCTTGAGAGCATGAGTCCACCAGGTAACGGTAACTTTACCCCATTCTATTAGTAGAGCAGGGTGATGTCCTTGAGCTTCGGCGAGATCTCCAATTTGATTAGTGAAAGCGAGTGCGCTTTTAAAATCGGGGAACTGGTAAACTCGCTGTAAACGCAATTCACTATTTTCTGTAATTAAATTCCAGTCTGGGATTTGAGTCTTGTAAGTATCAATTTCTTCCGCTGTAGCTGGAGGTAAATTACCAGTACAAGGAACACATTTTTGTTCTAATAATTTTTCCATTACTTCTGCTCCTTTGCTGTTTTTGATAAGGGCAATTGCGCAAAACTAGTAGACGTGGGCGTAAATTGAGTAACCATTTATTTCAGTTAAAACCCTGACTGTATTTGACTACATGGGTTGAAGCTTTGCGCCTTTGTTACTTCCTACTCACTACTTAAGCAAAGCGGTACTAGCCGTAGGTATTGCTCTGTCTATTCCTCACATAATCTAGCTCTTACATAATATCAGCTTGAGAATCTTGAAGAACCTAAAGTCCTTTAGGACTAGGAAATAACAAGATTTTCCTCACAACTTTCTCAAATTACTGAGCTATAAATTAATTAAATCAAGAGAATTGCTGGTTAAATATTGATCTTTTTCTCTGGCTGACCAACGGTCACAGCAACACGGCTTACACCTCGCCTTAGTGTGTGGAGTAGCCTGTAATTTTAACTTCCTTGTAATCGATGGGTCAAGCAAATCACAGCCGCAGATATTATAACCACCAAAATATTGATCAATGGTCATAGCAGCAGGGCATACGTTCTCTAATAGTTAAACCCATTAGGAACAGGAACAATGGATTATCGAGCTGCTCGGGATAGTCTTGTTGAAGTCAATACTAGTTAATACTGTACGTCTGATGTGAATTAAAATGACTAGATCGCCTGGAAATAAGTTAACTACGCTACTCAAAATTTTCAGCTGGAGACTCAATGATTGAATCTCAATGATTATTATGAGCTAAAAGCTAAAAGCGGCGCAGCGCGGTCAATCAGGTTCCCTTCAAAAAGCGACTGCGCCCACAAAGGCACAGCACCGCTTCGCGGTGCAAGCGTCGAGTTAAGGGCGACTTGGGGGCAGGGCGAACGCCCACAAAGGCGAAAGTGGGTTCGTCGTCTTTGACGACTTTCGCAGCTAAAAGCTGCGTGCGCCCCTGTGCCGCATGTAGCTTTTAGCTGCACGATGCGGAAGCATACGCAAGTCGTAGACTCAGCATCGAAGCGTCGCGAAGAGACGCGACTTGGGCGCATACGCCCTGCGCTACGAACTAGCAACCTAGAGAGCGAAGATAATTCACATTAAGCGTACTGTGACATTGCTGCACAAAACTGATTTTCTAAAAATATTAAAATTTTCTGCTGCTATTATTTAGCTATCGTAAATTATTTGAATAATTGTTAATTAGTACTTCTGAATTTTTCATTATTAACTGATCTTCTCTTGTTGCTCTTAACATGCTGTCTGAAGATAAATACTTTAATAAAATGTTTTAAGTAATCACACGAAATCAATTACACATTAAAAAAAATAGTTCTTGCCCTGTATAAGATTAGAGATAATGTGAGTAGGCAATTAATTATGTTTAGGTACTTACTATAGACAAAAACGTGAGTATTATAATCATAATTAAAACTTAGTTAAAGCATATGACAGAAATACCAATTTATAACTTGATTATTATTAGCTATTGCCAATGTCAATGTTTTAATATTTGCAATGGATTTTTGCTTGATTGATTTATATGGCATGCTTAGCACTTGATTTGGATCAAAAAATATCTAAAATGCCAAAATGGCATAATATTTTTTAATGATCAAAGGTCACTTATAATGCATGTTTTTACAATTAATGCTTGAAACAAACAATGTCAAAGATATTCAAAAAATATGTAAAGAAAATGTTAAAAGTGTGACCATATTAACCACTTATATAGATATAATAGTAGTAAGAGAAAAGAGTTTGACTTCCAATCAAATTATTGCAAGATATAGTTAATTTAGCTATAAAAAGCTAAACTGCAAATTGCTTTAGCAGTTTAAACATAAGACTATCATTCTTGTAAATTTCTCTGCCAATAATCTCAGCATTTTTTATCAATTTAAGGAGAAAAATGATGTCTAAATTAGTAATTTCCGATATATCTTTCTTAAACGATTTGAATAGCCAAGAAGCAAAAATTGCAGGAGCTGCCTCGGCTGGTGGTTCTGCTGCTGCTGATCGCAATAATGCGCTAGCTTCAGTAGCTGCAATTGATAATGGAGATGTATATACCAGCGCTAACGGTGGTTATCGTAGCTACGGTTACTATAGCTCGTATGAAAGCGGACCATCTACCTATGCTAATGCTTCTGAACCACACTACTACTACTATTAGAGACTTAATTTATCTAGCGACTGTAGCTGGTAAATAAATTAAGTTAAG
>JBCCDL010000641.1:0-4100 GCA_039030815.1 Cyanobacteria bacterium P01_A01_bin.83
CTAGAAGAAATCAAGCGACCTATAGTGCGGTTTTCGGCAGTAAAAGCATTTTGAGCTACTCGTTGAATATCTTGTGGTGTAATTGCCTGTAAAGCAGTTAATTCATCAAAAATATTGCGCCAAGTTCCTGTTTTTGCCTCATATTCTGCAAGTCTTCTCGCCATACCCATATTGGAATCAAGACTGCGTAACAACCCTGCTTTTAACTGAGTTTTTACTTGTTCTAGCTCTTCGGGCTGGACAGGTTCAGTTTTTAGTCGTTCAATTTCAGCTCTCAATTCGGTCGCTAACTGCTCAAGACTAGTGCCAGGGGAGGTTAAAGCATAAAATAACAGTAGGTTAGGATATTTATTACCAGGAAACCCACTAAATCCCTGCGCTGAGAGAGCTACCTGTTTTTCTTCTACCAAAGATTGATAAAGGCGAGAAGTTCTACCACTACTAAGTAACTGAGAGATTACTTCGTATACAGGGTAGTCTGGATTACCTAGAGCAGGAATATGATAGCCTTCTAAGTACCAAGGTTGAGAAGGAAATTCAACTGTAACTTCTCTAGTTTCGGTTTGGGGTGGTTCAACGGCAGTGACGGCAGGTGGTTGTGCTTGAGATTTAAAACGTCCAAAATAAACTTGAGCTAAATCTTGTACCTCTTGGGGTTCAACGTCTCCAGCGATCGCAATTGTCAAATTATTAGGGGCATAGTAAGCCTGAAAAAACTGTCTTACATTATCTCGCGTCAAGTTATTTATATCTGATTGATAGCCGATTACAGGTCTTTTGTAGGGATGAGTTGTATAGGCTGTATCTAAAAATGCTTCAATCATTTTGCCTATAGGAGAATTATCAGTGCGTAAGCGTCTTTCTTCTAAAATCACCTGTTTTTCCTCATAAAATTCCCGAAATACAGGTTCGAGGAATCTTTCCGACTCTAAAGACATCCATAATTCCAGCTTGTTGGCAGGAAAACTATAGAAGTAACTAGTGTAGTCAGCCGAAGTAGCAGCATTTAAACCGACTCCTCCTGCGGTATCAACAATCTCGCCAAATTTATTTCGCACAATATATTTGCTGGCGGCGGCTAGAGTTGCCACAAATTTTTGGGTTAGCTGTGCCAGCTTGGCTTGATCTTCTGATTTTTGAGCCTGTTTAATTTGAGCAAATAGAGCATCGAGTTGCTTTAGTTTCTTAGCCTCAGCAGGATAATTAGTTGTGCCGATTTGTTTGGTTCCCTTAAATGCCAAATGCTCTAAAAAGTGAGCCACTCCAGTTTGTCCATCAGGTTCATCCACTCCCCCCACATCAGCATAGGTCACAAAAGAGACGACAGGAGCATCATGGTTTTCCAGCACAATAAACTTCAAGCCATTGTCAAGAGTAAACTCGGTAATTTGCTCCATAAATCGGTTGATGTAAGGCGCAATTGAGGACTGCTGCTGTGACGAATCTGCTACAGCAACACCACTGAATGAACCCCAGTATAAAATAGCGATCGCAGTTACAGCTAGCAATCGTAGTTGTTGTACGATTCTACAGAGATTTGAGTTGCTTAATTTAATCCCGTTTTGCCAATTTCTCAATTTAGCCATCCACATAATTACAGCGGTTATATTTTACTTATTTACTCTTTCACTATGATGGCAATTCAACCAGACTATGGAACCGATGGGAAATCTTTATAGGAGAGTAGATGAAGTAAATTAGAAATCTGTAAAGAATTAAATGGGAATAGAATCACTATCGCCAAATGCATTTATCGTGGAATACTAAGCGATCAAAATCGAGCACAATATTTAAAATATAGTTAATATTGTTTATTGTTTGAGATTTCAGCTTACACTCTTTTCCATTAGTTTTAAATATAATCACTATGCAAATTTTTTCCCAGCAAGCTTGGAGAGAGATGCGTACAACTCCTCAAACCGAAGAAGATACACGCACCAAGATCCTCCAAGCCGCACTGCGACTATTTGCAAAGCATGGCTATGATGGCACCACCACTAAAGACCTGGCAAAATTAGCAGGAGTCGCGGAGGGAACCTTATTTCGTCATTTCCCCAATAAGAAGGCTATTTTAGTTGAGGTAGCTACCTCAGGTTGGGTTGATATTCTCACTGATTTATTAACCGAACTTAGTGAAATGGGTAGCTATAAGGCAGTATCGCAAGTAATGCGCCGTCGCATGTTAAATATGCGAGCCAATGGCGATTTAATGCGGGTTTGCTTTATTGAGGCTCAATATCACCCCGAATTAAAGGAAAATATTCAAACCGAAGTCATCAACAAGATGACCGATGTTGCGGAGGCTTTCTTTGAAACAGCAATGGAAAAAGGTATTTACCGTCCCATGAATCCGAAAATTGTGGCAAAGGTATTTTTAGGCATATTTGCGATCGCTGGTTTTTCAGAACAAACTATAATCGATCCTGACGCATCTCCCCAAGCTATGCAGGAAATGGCAGAGGGCATTTCTGATATTTTTCTGCGAGGGGTTTTGAACAGTGAACAGTGAACAGTAAACAGTAAACAGTCAACAGTGAGCAGCCCTCTGTAGTTGTAGGGTAGGCAAGAAGAATAACTCTAATTAACATAAAGAGTTACTGCTGTTCACCACTAAAGGTAACTAGTAATTAGTAATTAGTAATCAGTAATCATTAATCAGTGACTATTGTTAAAAGAGTTCCTAGAAAAACCCAAAAATATCGTCCTTATCTTTGGTTTGAAAAATTCATGGCTTTATTAGCCGTAATTAATCTCCTAATTGTGGTTTTCGATCTTAGCTATGTTCCCTTAAGGGATTTTTGGCTATCTGGTCAAGTTACAGTCGGCGGGATTAAGACGGCGTATATTCACTTAGAAGGCATAGAATTAGACCTGCTGCCAGATAATGTCTCCAAATTAGTCACCCGCTATGATGTCGTCAAAGGCATAATTCCTAATCGAGATACGGAAGAATATTTAGCTAAAGTAGAACAGCTAGAACAGGAACTCTTGGTTAATGGCGCTGATTCTCAAGCAGCGATCGCTCTTTTGGGTGATTTACGCCGTCGCAGCATCGAAATAATTCAAACTGATGCCTTTTCCGAAGCCAATAAAACGGGAAATCTGGAACGAATTAAAAACAGAATGCGATCGCATATTCCCAACCAAGATAACTCGGCAAAAACATCATTCTGGCGATTTTGGACTCCTGCACATTTTTTAGGCAATATAACCGAGGAATTGGCTTTTTTTGAGACTGAAATCAAACCACTGTTTGCCACTAACTATTACCGCGCAGTTGGCGAAAACGGCGGTTATGTTGATTATTTTGGTTTTATTGACTTTCCTTTTGGAGTTGTGTTTGCCTTAGAATTTTTGGGCAGAAGTTGGTTTATTAGTCGCCGTCGTGTTGGTGTTAGCTGGTTAGACGCAATGCTGTGGCGTTGGTATGATATTTTCTTTCTACTTCCTTTTTGGCGCTGGCTAAGGGTAATTCCCGTAACAGTTCGCCTAAATCAGGCGCAGATTATCAACCTCAACTCAATTCAGAAGCAGATTAGCCAGGGATTAGTGGCAGGTATTGCCGAAGATGTTACCGAGGTAGTAATAATTCGTTTGATTAATCAAATTCAGGCTTCGGTGCGAAATGGAGATGTTAGTCGATTACTCTCACAGCAAACCGCAAATCCCTACATTGATCTCAATGACACGAATGAAATTGCCGAGTTAGTAAGAATTTTGGCTAAAACTTTGGCTGATCGCGTACTTCCAGCAATTCAACCAGAAGCCGAAAGCTTACTGCAATACAGTATTGATAAAGCCATTAAGCAAAGTCCAGCTTATCGAGGAGTCAAGCTACTACCTGGAGGCGATCGCACTATTACAACTCTTTCTCATCAATTGGTATCTCAAAGTTACAGTGCTTTTAGCAGCGCGCTTCAGGCAGCATTAGCCGAAGATGAGCAGTTTGACCGTTTACTAGAAAGCTTGATGAGTAACGTTGGTAAATCTTTTTCTAGTGAACTCCAAGCGCAGCAAAGTATGAACAAAATTGAGCTGTTGTTAGTTGATTTGTTAGAAGAAATCAAGATTAATTATGTTGAGCGTCTATCCCAGGAAGA
>JBCCDL010000642.1:0-4098 GCA_039030815.1 Cyanobacteria bacterium P01_A01_bin.83
AGTTACTTATTAATTACTTTGGACGACGACAGGCTGACTGCAAATTCATAGGCAGCTATACGACCGTTTAAAATAACACAGTTTTTTTAAATATTTATCACAGTAGCACTGTATTAGAAAAAACCCGTGAATATACTTAAATAGCTGTAGAAAATTGAATAATGTTTCGCTAAAGACTAAGAACTGTGGGTTGAGAACTTCTGGATAGATCAGAAAACTAAAACAGCATTGATTCACAAAATTTCTGATAAATCTACAGTTAATCCAGGCAAAATATCTTCACCAGATAATGTTTGAGGATTTTCTAATATTTCTTTATCTTGTCCCTGACGATAAATCTCAACCTGCTTATCAATTGGATTAATCAACCAACCCAATCTAACCCCACAAGTAAGGTACTCCTCCATTTTTTGCTGTAGATCAGCAAGTTTATCCGTGGGGGAACGTAGCTCAATCACAAAATCAGGATCGATAGGGGCAAATCTCTCTTGCTGCTGGGGGGTTAACTCATTCCAGCGAGTAAACTTAATCCAGCTCACGTCGGGAGAACGTACTGCACCATTAGCCAGAATAAAACCTGTAGAAGATTCAAAAGTTACTCCTAGCTTAGAGTTAACGTTCCAAAGTTCTACTTGAAAGATTAATCTTGTGTTTCTGCGACCACTATTACTACCTGTTGGCGACATAATAATCACTTGCCCCTCATGATTAAGTTCAAATCTAGCATCGGGATTATCCCTCGATAGCTGCATCAGCTTGTCGGCACTGACTTGATTCGCGATCGCCTTTAGGTTGACCAACATAATTGTTAGTTACTAGTTTAGTTACTTAACTGTTATTTTAATCGTAATGAATTTGTAAGCATCCAGGTTAATCTGTTCTGTTTCAATTAGTTGAAAGAAAATTCAGGGAAATTCTGGAAACAGTTATTAAAAAATTGTAATTTGGTTATCTGTGTTAAGCCAGGATCATAGAATTTCATATAGCTCCGTTTTCAGCAGCAAGAGTTGCCAAATCTTCTCGCCAAATCCTCTCTTTAAGAGCGTAATCTACACTATCTACATCATCTTTCAAAAGGTGGGAATTGACACCGACATTCGGCGAACCTACGTCGCCTTGAAGAATCGGTGTCGTGCCACTACTGATAAAAAATTCAAACATAGTTTTGATAAACTCTACAATTGACATTCCTCGCTCTGCTGCTTCGGCGTGGATGTTTTCATGGAGAGTGGGCGGGACTTTAATTGTAGTTGTGGGTAAATCTTCGAGGGTTGGGGGAAACAGAAGGCTTCTAATGCTTTTGTGAGTAATTTTATCTGGCTCGATACTTTCGATGACGCTACGCCAAGCATGAACTAATTCATCTCCTACTAGACTGGATAGAGCGATCGCTTGAGAGATATTAGTCGGTAAAATCTCAAACCCTGCATAGATTAGTTCCATACAAACTCTGGCAGCCTTAATATTGTCGTTAACCTGCCAACGAGTAATTTTTAGCTGTTCTCGACAGAAGGTGGCAAAAGTACCGTCACCAAAGTTTTTGTATAGTTTGAGGAACTTTAACTTAGCCAGCAACAAACCGTTGCGGACATAAGCCAGGCGGTTGTAAGCAAACTCGAATGTAATGTAGTCGAGATTGAAGTCTCCTTCAATTTTATCTTCTAAATCTCTGGCGTATTGGTCTAGTTCTTGGATTTCTGGACGCTCGCTCAAGCAGGAATCGTCTTGATAGAGATAAAGGGCGTTGAAGGGGTCAGCGAGATATTTTTTAGTCATGGCTTGAAAGGATAGAGAGAAGTTGGTTTTACCCAGACTCAAGATAATCTGGGTAATTAGGTTTGAGGCTTCTAAAGGCTTAAGATGACTGAAATTATGCAGCCATTAAAGTCGAGAGCCTTTCAGTAGGTATTTCACCTGCTGGTATTTTTAATCCCAACAAACCACAACAGTATTCTCGATAACCCAGTGCGTAACCTGACCAGTAGTCGATAAAGTGGGGTAGTTCGGGGCTATATCCCATCAAGCCATCAAACCATCCTGCCGAGTATAGGTCAATATTTATGTCTGGCGATCGCTCTACACTAATGTGTTGACAAGTTTCAGTAATTGGACTTACTTTTTTCTGGTGTATACTAATACTATTCATTGTTTTACTTTTTACAGAGTATGCGGTGATAAAAAGCCAAATTCTGGCTTTGAGTTTGTAGGGAAGATTAGAGTGACCAAACTGCAATCTTCCCACAAAAAAAATTATACCATATCGATGTATACAACGAAAGAAAAGTATGGCAAATCAGAACCCTAATACTTCTGGATTAAAAAAGATTCCGAAGATTGCACCTGAAGGTTCGGCACAGAAACCAGTTCAGGTAAGAGTTCCTGCCAGCCAATATGATGCCTGGATGTCATTACCAGCCAAAGAACGTAATGATTATTTGAGAAAAGCGATCGCCGATAAGCTAGCTGAGAAACAAAAGCTAGTATCTGCTTAATTTTTCTTAGCTAAATTGTGATGAGTAACTGTTGATGAGATCGCCACCCGCTTCAAATTCTATATCAAACTAGTAGAGCAAAATTCGCACTTTACAACCCAAATTAATCTTTTGCTCCTGCTTCTACTAGCAACTTAGCAATTTTGGTGTTCCCAACTTCTCTAGCCAAACTAAGTAGGTAGGTGTAATTAATTAGAAGATAGTTAACTTAACGAGTAGCGAGTAGCGAGTAGCGAGTAGCGAGTAGCGAGTACTTAACCAAAAATTCAACTTGTTTCTGTTTTATATTTAATTCTGCCCACTTACTTAAGAGCAGTATTACCGTCATTATCTTTTGTATTAATATCAGCACCAAATTCTATTAACAATTTGACTTTCTCCAAATTGTCTTTATCTTTGGCAGCATACATCAAAGCCGTTTTTCCTTCGTTATCTTTAATGTTGATCTCAGCCAAATATACTTTTAACGAAGTCAATCCACATCAAGCATTATTTTTCTCTCTGGCTGCTTTTAAGCTATAAGTTTTAATTTTATAAGGTTGAATATCGCCAATTGCTTGCTGGTAGTAATTTAGAGGTCGTTCCAAGCAATCTAATTGAGCATCTAACTCTAAGTTCAAGTCACTCTTTATTTCTAAACTAGCTGGTTTTCCTTGGGACTCATAGCAGCGTAAAACTATTTCGTGTTCTGCTGATAATTTTAATGCCATCAGAACTAAATTTTGGGCTGACAAATTGAGTAATTCTTTGACAGGAGATAGAGAGTTTAGATTTGTTTGCTGTTGTTGGCGATCGCAAAGCGTACCTGAAAGGTAATCAACTAAAACTACAGTTAGAGGTGTAGTTAATTCATAACCTCGTCGTACTGTATTAGCTGTCTGCCAATTACCTTGATGAGGATAGATGGCGTAGGTAAAATGATGCTCACCGCGATCGCTTTGAGGATCGGGCCACAGTGGCGATCGCAATAGAGTTAAGCGCAATTCGTCTGGTTTGGCATCATAACCATGTTTGCAGTCGTTAAGTAGGCTAACTCCGTAATTTTGCTCTGGATCTGTTAAATCTGCCCAATTTAATGCTGGTACTTCCCATTTGGCTTGCTCTGCTGCTGTTTGGGGTTTGGTGCTGCGATCAATGGTGCCACAGGGTATATCGTGGGTTAAGCGATCGCTGGATAGATTTAGGGGAAAGGATACTTTAACCATGACCTGGGTTTCTTGCCAGTTGACGTGATTAGTTATTTTTAGTAAAGGGGAATCAAGCTCTAAGATGTAATCTTGAGTAAATTGTGATTGGTTTAGTTGTTTAACTACTCTAATGACTTTGCCTAGTCCTGAATCAATCCAGTTAATTGATGTCAATTCTGTATCTGGTAATTGCTTCTGCTCATAGTCAGGGGCGATATTCCAGGCATCCCAATATTGCCCTTGATCTTCAAATGCCTGTAGTTTATTGCCTGCGCCTGTTAATAGTTCACGCTGGTTTTGTTTGTCATAAATGCTGCTTAAATCTCCAGTAGCAGGATTAACAGTTACTTTTAAATAATTATTCTCTAATTTATATTCTGGATCAGGTTCATTAGCTACTTTTGGTTCCCTTGACGGCA
>JBCCDL010000643.1:0-4094 GCA_039030815.1 Cyanobacteria bacterium P01_A01_bin.83
GGTTAATGAAATTCCTTTGGAATATCCTCACCCGTTAGCTAAGGAGAGTAAATATAAAGACTATTGCCCTGGGGAAACGTTTAAGGGTGTTGAGTATTTTACCTCTAGCTTTTCTCGACCAGGATTTAAGGATGCACCACCCGCTACCTGGGCGAGGGATTGTCCCTGGATGCCTTGGATGAAGTTAGGTTACGGTCATCCTGCTAGGTTGAGGTATGAAACGACTATTGCTAGAGTTGAGTCTTTTGAGGAATTAGATCCTAAATTGGTCAAGCTAGTCAGGGAGAAATTGCCGATCTATGAATTTACTCCTGATGAATGTGATGAACCTAATATGACTAGTATTCTATATTTTAAAAAGCACTTTGAAGCCTATTTAAGAGGAGAAACTTTTCCCATAGAAGAAACTGAGTAAATATCAAAAATACAGCGGGTTGCGTTTCGATTTAGGACAATAACAAGTCCACTGATGAACGCAGATAAGTAATTGGCTTTACTAAAAATAAAACTGATAGATGTACTTGTTTGCTATACAATTTGCCGTAAAATCATCAAGTTAATTTTATTTTTAGTCATGATTTTCTAATTCTTGAATTGCTTGATTGCAAGCTTCTATATCTTTGTCTAATACCATAGTTTGATAAAGTTTTCGGGCATCTTCATAAGCTGCTTTTGCATCGAGGTTTTCATTTATTGTTTTTAAAGTATTGCCTAAATTAAACCAAGAATTAGCTTCACCAATGCGATTGCCGATTTGTTGTGTAATCGTTAACGACTGTTGATAAAAATCGATTGCCCGTTGATATTCTCCTAAGGAAGAGTAAGCATTGCCTAAACCTATTAAAGAAATAGCTTCACCTTTACGATAACTAATTTTTTGTGAAATCGTTAAAGACTTTTGAAAGTAATTAATTGCCCGTTGATATTTTTTAATATAATTATATACATAGCCTAAATTAGATAAAACTATACTTTTTATGTTTTCACTATAGCTAGCTTCTATTTTTTGAATTTTTTTTAAGGAATGTTGATAGAAATTGACTGCTCTTTGGTATTCTCTCAACGAAGAGTAAGCATTGCCTAAATAGTTTAAAGATTTACTTTCTCCATAGCAATCTTTTATTTTTTTAGAAATAGTTAAAGACTTTTGAAAGAAATCAATTGCTATTTGATATTCTCTCAACGAATAGTAAGCAACACCTAGATCAAATAGAAGTATACTTTCTCCATAGCGATCTTTTATTTTTTTAGAAATAGCTAAAGACTGTTGGCAGAAATCAATTGCTATTTGATATTCTCCCAACGAATAGTAAACTTTGCCTAAACCAGCTAAAGAATAACTTTCTCTCTGGAAATCCTTTATTTTTTGAGCATTTTTTGAAGACTGTTGATAGCAATTAGCTGCCTGTTGATATTCTCCCAGAGAATAGTAAGCATTGCCTAGCTCAATATATAGATCAACAACTGTCGATAATTCGCGTTTTTTTTCTATTTTATGACTAAATTTATATTCACTCAAGAGACTTTGCAATAAATTAATTCTTGTCTCTTTTTCTAGTAGATTTAAACTGCTATAATTTTCCGCATAAAGCGTTTTATCTCTGATAGTAGCCAAACCAGATTTAACTGTTTTAAAATGAAAGACTTTTCTACTCCATGCCCAAAAATCAGGAGCATATTTCGCTAAACGAGTTAAAGCATACTCAGGTAAAAAGAATATGATGGGATGACAAATACTACTGCTAAAATCATCACGCACATAGTTAAGATTAACTAACATATCTGGATATTCGTCCAAGATACCAATAGATTTTTCTAATCCTGTAACTAATAAAATTGGCTTTTTATTGGCATCAATTTTTATTTCTTTTAAAGCCTTAACAATTTCATCTCGCAAAAACCTCAAATCAGGATCAGGGAAATCTAAAACCACAAACTGAATATCTTTACAGTTTGAATTTTCAATTAAGGTTTTAATCAGTAAATCTCGATCCTGAGCAAAATTAATTTCTGCAAAAGCAATGTTTAATTTATCGTCAGCAAAATCTACAAAGGTCAACAGCTCTTTAAATGTTTGCTGATTACTTTCCCAGAATGATTTATTCTTTTGGAGATTAACTATTTCCCGATTGCTGCTCATTGTCTAACGCCTCTTTAAAAAGAGGACTTGATTTTAAAACAGGATTGATATAGTTCCAGCGATTAGAGCCGTTATATTCTAGTACTGATAAATTAAATAATAATAACTGTCCAACTTCGTCTTTGTTAATATTCTTAGTTAGACATACTTTTGCCAAGACAGAATAATATTCGTCTAAATTAATTCTTTCAAAGTTAAACTGTTCTTCATTGATGGCATAGGTCACATCTTCAGCAGTTACTTTACTATGTTCGCTGCCAAAAGCAGTTAAACAAGCTCTAGCAGTCATTTGCATAAGTTGTCGGACATGACCGCCACTGGCTTTTACTAGCTCTAGTAATTGAGCGCGAGATTCAAATACCGAATCAACATTGACTCGTTGTGCTATTAAACTAGCAAGGGCTTCTAATCTATCGGGTTTATATGCCAAATCGCAATTATGCAGTTCAAATTCATAGAAGTTAACCATCGGCATAATATTAGGACTGCCAAAAGACTTACTCAAGTTTTGATCTGAATAAACTGTAGAAATAGGAACTGTATAGATAATCGTGGTATGTAAACTTTGTAGTTGTGCAGCGTAATCGAAAAATAGATGATTGCCGACATTAGGGGGAATACGATCCAGGTTGTCGAGGATAATTAGAAAACCTTTGGTATATTGAGGAGCTTTTTTTTGTAGCTTCTTAAAAGCATCATTCAATAAAAGATTAATATCTGCCTGTAAACGGCTAATATCCTTTTGCAAGGTTTGTCTAATTACCTGCTTTTGTTTCTGAGAACCTTTAATTTGAGCTAATACTTTAGTCAATAATTTGGAAATAAAAGGTATTTGAAACCCAGCTTCAACATCAGCTTGAATACTAATACCTTGCTCAACACTTTTCTCAGTCTCTTTGGTAATTTCTTTAAACCAAGATTCAAAGCTATTTAACAACTGACTATCAAACTTGGCACCAATTTTATAAAGCTCATCAGCAATCTTTTTAATAATCAGCAAGTATAAGTCTGTGTAGTCGGCATCATTTAGATCTAATTCCAGATCTGCCTCCAAATAAACAATATAATATTCCGATTCGAGTCGCTTCTGGATTCTTCTGAGTTCCGTACTTTTGCCACAACCTCGATGTCCCGTGAATAACAGAGTGCAAAACTCACCTGGATCAAGTAACTGTAAGTTCGCGGTGATATTTTGCACAGTTTTAGTACTCCGCACCGCAGACAAGTCCACATAGTATCGCTCAATATCTTCTCCCACTAGAGGTTCAGGAGTACAGATACGATAAGCATCTCGAAGAGTGTTAGCACGATTAGGAGAGAGGGAACTCATTGACTATTACTGAATTTGCTACCGCTAGTCTACCTAATAATCATTGAATTTAAAGCAAAACAAGACTAACAATTAAATCTACTTCTGTTAGATTACTATTTTTCAAGCGATCGCATATCAATATATTAATTCAATTACATTATTAAGATTAATTCTTACTTCTGCCGAATTAGAGATAATTTTTAAGACTCAAAAAACATTGTCTTAACGCCATTAGGAGCCTGTACCATCGTCGCTCTAATCTTTTTCTGCTCATGGGTAATTATTGCCACAGGTTCGCATACGATTTTAATGTCATAAGCCTGTAACCTCTCAATTAAAGCTGTTAGATTATCTACCGCAAAAGCGATCGCCTGTAAACCCAATCTGGGCGCTTTATCTACATTTGCTAGAGATTTTCCCTCAACTGAACACTGGATAAATTCTAATGCCGCATTATTACTCCCAGGTTGATTAATAAATGCCATCCTCGATTCTGTTCCCGTTGGGAGATTGAGAATATTGTCAATCATGCCTGTAGGTAATACCTGATCAAATAGTTTATTTAGTCCCAGAAAATCTACATAAAACTCAGTTATCTCTTCAATATCTGACACTATTTGAGATGTATCTAGCATGATGCCA
>JBCCDL010000644.1:0-4093 GCA_039030815.1 Cyanobacteria bacterium P01_A01_bin.83
AAAGCAACAAATGACTAAACCAAATTTATTAAGTTCCCAGGTAGTTTTAATTACAGGTGCTTCTTCTGGTATCGGCGCCGCTTTAGCTGAAGTTTTAGCCGATAAACATCCTGGAATTAGTTTGGTCTTAGCATCACGCAATCAGTCTTTACTAAAAACCGTTGCCGCTAAATGCCGTGAACATCAAGCAACGGTTTTAGTCGTCCCAACAGACTTGTCTGTGCCAGAGCAAGTAGAGTTATTAGCTCAACAAGCCCTAGAACATTATGGACGGCTTGACATTTTAGTCAATAATGCAGGTTATGGACAACTCGGACCAGTGGAATTAATTCCCTCGACCGCCGCACAAGAACAAATGGCGGTAAATTTTCATGCCCCTTTAATCCTAAGTCAGGCAGTAATTCCCGTCATGCGATCGCAAGGTGGCGGTAAAATCATCAACGTTAGTTCCCTGGGGGGTAGAGTTCCTTTTCCTAGTGCAGGGATGTATAGCTGCTCTAAATTTGCTCTCGAAGCCTTAAGTGACGTGCTGCGAATGGAACTCAAGGCATTTAAGATTCAGATAAGTGTAATTGAACCAGGACCAGTAATTACAGATTTTTTTCGCGTGGCATGGCAGAAAGTACAGCAAACTATTCCTAACTATGACCAGACCCCTTACGCACCTGTATTTAAAAATATCGCAGCCATAGACGAGCAACTAGATTTATTAGGTTGGAGTGCCGAAAAAACCGCTAAGGCGATCGCTAAAATCATCGCCAAACCTCAGCCCAAACCACGTTATGTTCTAGCAACAGGAGGAAAAACAATGATCTTTATCATGAATAATATTCTTCCTACCTGGGCAAGAGACGAATTTTGGCGACGGTTCTACGGACTCCATCATATAAATAGGAAGTAAACAGAATTTAGTATAAGTCATGGTCTTTCTTTTGTCACTTTCAGTAATTTCAGACTATTGCTTAAGGGGTAATTCCTTTTCCACTGCTACCAGCAATTCATCAATAATTCGATTGTGAAAAAAATGAGGTGGATTCCATCTCACCCATTCCGAGTCGCTGTGTTCAGTCATCACAATTTCTAGTTCTTCGCTGACCCAACCAAAAAAAATAACTAAAGACTTCTCTACTTTTTGCCCACCAAAACGGCGATATCGCGGATAGTAAATAGTTTTGAAGCGAAAATCAAGTTCGAGGCAAATCTGTCGATTAGTAATTCCTGTCTCTTCAAATAGTTCTCTGAGGGCACACTGTAACTCTGTCTCTCCTGGTTCTATATGACCCTTGGGTAAATCATAACGATACGATCGCTTCATTAGCAAGAATGATGGGTGCTTAGTTCGAGTAAAGCAAATTACGCCACAAGATTTTACTTTTTCCATGGAAAGCGATCGCATATACAGAGACGATCTTAAACAAGATAATTTAAAATAGCTATAATTTACAACTATAATTCTTCTGGCAGATTAAAGCTACCATCAGCGTTACAGGTAAAAGCAATTGCGTTGACTACAGCATCAACAGGCAAGACACCATAGAGATGAGGATATAATTCTACACCCCCCTCTAGATTTTCCTCAATAATTCTGCTATTTATTTTAGTTGGATCAATCAATAATACAACAAGTCCGTCCTGTCCTCGATAAAATCTGTTAGCTACTGTCAAGAGTTGATGACGATAAGAACAATGAATAAACTGCTCTTGGGCGAAAGTTTGTGGTTGGTATTCACCTGCAATTAAAGCCTCTTGCCATTGTGACAGAGAAGTAATGTGCAATAGCTGGTTACTCAATTCTACTCCCCATTAATATGAACCAAGACCTCTCGATAGTTGCTCCGTTGACGGTGTTCCCAAAGATAGAGTCCTTGCCAAGTGCCTAAAACTAATTGTCCACTAGAGATGGGAATTTGTTCAGAGGTGCGAGTTAATGCAGAGCGAATATGAGCAGGCATATCGTCTAATCCTTCGGAACCATGTACATATCTTGTGGCATCTTCGGGAACTAACTGAGAAAAGAAATTTTCTAAATCGATTAGGACATCAGGATCAGCGTTTTCTTGAATTAATAAAGATGCTGAAGTATGCCGTACAAAGATGGTACAAAGTCCTGTGGTTACGGCAGATTTAGCAACGGCTTGCCGTACCTGACTGGTAATTTTGTGGAGAGATTTTCCTGTGGTTTTGATTTTGAGAGCTATCTGGTGCTGTTTCATTGGTGATGGTGTTTAGTTTATAAAATACGCTTAATGTAAATTGGCTTGGTTGAAAGGTTATTGGTTCTTAGCTTTTAGCTTTTAGCTTTTAGCTTTTAATTTTGTTGTTCGCAGATTGAGGAAGCTTGATCGGGGTTAGGCTAATTATTAAGTGCATTTTGGGCAGTATTAGATGAGTTTTGTTGGGCTTGGGCTTCTAATTCTTCTACAGTGGGATTAAGATTACAACGAGCAAATAAAGATTTAATTACTTTTTGTGATTCATCTGGGAGAGCAAACCACCAGGGGAGATGACCCACAGGGGCTTGTTTAGGCTCAAAATCAAGCTGGTCGTATAGTAAATAACCGCTGCCACTGGAAATTTCGCCTTCTTTCCAGCCTACCTCAGTAGCAAAACGCCGCCAGGTTTGGGTAGAAAAGTCTCCCTTTTGGTTAACACTTTGCCAGATTTTCTGTTGGGGACTAAAACCAAATTTGTTATTACTATACTTTTTCCACAAAAAGTCCGCAGTCCTGATATCAGGACAGGCAAACTCAGCTATAGTTTTTAATTCAATAAAGACGTGCTTGTTTTGCTGCTTGGCAGATTTTACAACTTGTTCTATTAATTGATAAGTGAGAATATCCGCTTCTGACCACTTTTTATCTCGCAGCAAATTTCGCAGCTTAGTATAATCAATGCCAGTCTTAGGAGAGATTAGAGAAATCTTTCTGTTAGTGGTAGGTACATCAATCTCTTCTGACTCTTCTGACTCGGCTGACTGGGGTTGAGCAACTACCTCGGTTGGTTTTTGCTCGGTGTTAGCATCTGTATCTGGAGTCGAAGCCTCTTGTGATTCTGGAGTTGTTTCTGGAGTTGTTTCTGAAGTTGCTTCTGTATCAGGTTGAGTAGGTGTAGGTTCAGTTTCAACTGTTGCTGATGCTTTTTCGTCGCCAAATTCAATAATTATCTCTGGCTTGATGTTCGTTTCGGCAGTCTGAGAATCAGAATCAGAGAAGGTTGGTACAGAAGAAATATTATCTGAATCTAATGATGGGGATTCCTCAGACTGGTCATCGTTGGCAACTGCTGTAGGGGTAGTTGGCTTCTTTGCTGCTTCTGTCGCTTCTGGTTCTGGTTCTGGTTGTTGAACTACTTCAGGTGTCGGTTTGGGAGTTTCAGTCGCAGGTAAGGGTTGAACTACTTCAGGTGTCGGTTTGGGAGTTTCAGCCGCAGGTAAAGGTTGAGTGACGATAGGCTGAGGGGTTAATTTTGCGATCGCGTTTTGGTAGCTGCTAATGGGAATGGCATAGTTAGAAGTACCCCCTGAAAAGGCGTGAATATTGGCTTCGCCGTGAATTCCAATCATCAAACCGTCTTTATTAAATACAGGTCCACCACTCATGCCTGGGAAAGCTTCGCCATTATAAACCAAGGAATAGCCATTTTCAGTTGATTTAGGCAAAATACCGACAAGATTAGCCGTAAAAAAGCGGTAGTAGCGATTATCTTCGCGGCGAAGTTCTCCAGGGTAGCCTGCAAAATAGACAGTTTGCCCCTCACTTAGATTATTAGAATCTCCTAATTCCGCAGTCTGATAATTTTGGCTGCTAGAAAACTGTACCACAGCTAAATCTAATCCAGGTAAGCGTTTAACTGAGGCGGGAATGACCTGATGTTTTCGACCATCAATAGTTTGGACAACATAATTACCCTGATTTTTGACTACATGCCAATTAGTCAATACGGTATATATATTATCAGCATACTCAATAATCGAGCCTGAGCCGACGCTAGCTCCGTCGATTCGCACAATAATCTGTTTGGCACGCAGATTAACTTCTTCGGGAGTAAGAGCCTGAGCCAACTGCATAGCCGCCGCTTCTGCTTGTGCTGCGTC
>JBCCDL010000645.1:0-4086 GCA_039030815.1 Cyanobacteria bacterium P01_A01_bin.83
GGCGATTTCACCATCAAAACGAACGTATTCGTGACTGTCTAGGTATTTTAGATCTTCTGGATATTCTATTTCCATAATTACCTCCTCAACCGTGAGCAAAAACTAGTTTACAATGAATAATCTCATATTCGCCTGATCAATGATTTGATTTTGCAGCTACAGATCTTTATTCATAGAGAAAAGGATTGCTCGATTTTTTTCTAATAATAAAAACTTAAATTAGAAAATAGCTGTAATTCTCTCTGTATAGATCTATCTCGGAAACTAGTTCTCTGACAGCCGATAGATAACCAGCTTTGCCAAGCTGTTCCTGCCTAAAACTTCACCGTGTTGTCATTGCTGCCACTGACAAGATATTGACCATCGCTACTAATTGCCACGGAATTGACCGAACCTTGATGACCCTTAAAGGTATGAATCAAAGATTTGCCTTTGATGTCCCACAACTTCACCGTGTTGTCATTGCTGCCACTGACAAGATATTGACCATCGTTACTAATTGCCACGGAATTGACCGAACCTTGATGACCCTTAAAGGTATGAATCAAAGATTTGCTTTTCACGTCCCACAACTTTACCGTGTTGTCATCGCTGCCACTGACAAGATATTGACCATCGCTACTAATTGCTACGGAATTGACCCAATCTTGATGACCCTTAAAGGTATGAATCAAAGATTTCCTTTTGGCGTCCCACAACTTCACCGTGTTGTCATTGCTGCCACTGACAAGATATTGACCATCGCTACTAATTGCCACGGAATTAACCCAATCTTGATGACCCTTAAAGGTATGAATCAAAGATTTGCTTTTGGCGTCCCACAATTTCACCGTGTTGTCATTGCTGCCACTGACAAGATATTGACCATCGCTACTAATTGCTACGGAATTGACCGAACCTTGATGACCCTCAAAGGCGTAAATTACAGATTTGCCTTCCACGTCCCAAAACTTGATCGTATTGTCACCGCGACTGCCACTGACAAGATATTGACCATCGCTACTAATTGCTACGGAACGGACAAAAGCTTGATGATCGTTAAAGGAATGTTTTTCCCGACTCTCTTTTACTGCCTGGTATAAAACTGATTGAACATCAGGCACAAGTTGAGATTTTGATTTAAACCGTCTTTGGTTAAAAGTTTGATTTTGACCCACTAGTTCAATCGATTCCAGTAAACGATCTAGTTGATTAGATTGGGAAAGCTTAACTTTGATATTTGCTGCTTGCCCCTGTAATTGTGATTCTTGACTGTTAATGTAAGAATTAATACCTAACAAAGATGCTGTCATGCCAAAAGCAACAGCTATTAATGACCAGATTCGCAATTTCTGATTGGCTTTTTTCTGTTCCGTGGCTCTTTTTTCCGCTTCAACCTTGGCTTTTCTGTCTGCTTGGGCTAATCTTGGGGCGGTTTCTAGCTCTCGTTGAAAAATGCGATCGCATTTTTCTATACTGTGATCAATAAATTCATCACTCAGTTGATGATAGGTAGCAATATTTAAAGTGCGGTCAGACAGATCTTCATTTTGCCAGAGTAAATTAAGGGTGTATTGCAGTAGGGGTAAAGAACCTGCCTGTCCTCGAACATCACGAATAATCTTCTCTGCCAAACCCGATTCTAAGATAACGCCATGTTGTGCTGCTGGTTGTTCAATGGCTTGTCGCAGTTCTCCATCTTCAAGATCGGCAACTAAATGAATATTTTGGGAGCAAATCTGATAAAAATGGGTATAAGTAGCCAATTCTTGCAAAAAATCAGACCTTATCGCCAAAATCAACTTAACTGAATGATTGCTATCTTGAGCCAGATCGATTAAACCTTGAAGAAAATTACTCCTGGTTTCTCGATTAGGACAAAGGGTAAACAACTCTTCAAATTGGTCAATAAAAATCAACCATTCAGATTTCTTAGTTTGCAATAAAGCGATCGCTACATGCGGCTTAAGCCTTTTCAGTCTTTGGCGACCAAAAAATAAGTCTTGATCTCTGGCGTTGAATCTTTTTAATCCTTTGTAAGGAGAACGAAGATTTAGAGTACGTTGTAAAATTACTGCTTGATAATCGCCGTAAATATTTTCGTTATAGTTGCCAAAGACATTAATTTTTCTCTCCTCGCCACAAGATTCTGCTGGTAAATCATTTTCCATCACTATCGATCAGTATCAATCTCTGTTTAGCCTTATCTGTAATTTTATGTAATAACTACATTCGGCGCTTAATTTAAAATAACAGCAGTTGATCTAATGCAACCTCAATATCAGGAAAAGCCAAGGTTGAAACTGTTCCTGTTCTGTATTCGGCAACCTGGGAATATTTATGATCTTGTACTTGAGTATGAGTAATCAATTTTTTATTCACCAAATCAATTACCCAATATTCAGGGATACTATTACGAGCATAGGTAATGATTTTTTGCTCTAAATCCTTTTTTAAGGTTCTCTTAGAAATTTCTACTAAGAAATAAATATCTTGAGGATAAGGATGATGATGGCGATAGATAGTTTCTGGTAATCGAGCTACAGTGATATCGGGTTCAGGTTCGCTATTATCTAAAGTAATTGGTTGAGCTTGAATTACTTCTGCTTTGCCCTCAAATAACCGCCTTAAGTACTTAACAACAGAGCGGTTAGTATAGCTATGTTCAACTCCTTCGGGACTCATTTCGATAATTTCTCCTTCTAGGAATTCAACTGGTTTTCCCTCCAGCAAACCGAGATTAACTAATTCATGCCATTCTTCAATTGACCATTTATAAGTGCTTACAGTCATCTAGCCTCCTGGAATACAATATAAACTCAACAATATATTTTTTGTAGACTGCATTCCTTGCTTATATATTACTGATACTTCAAGGTCATTTTCTTGAATTCAACAATTTTTGAACGGTCTGTTTAAATATGGCTACCTGCTCATCATTAGGTTGAGTCTGTTGCCAGACTTCTCTTGTCATCAGGAGATCGCACCACTGCTCAATCTTATCTACTTGACTAATATCAAAACCTAATTTACCAACCAAAATCACGGCATTTCCCGCAACAATATCTCCCAAAGAAAGACAATCTCCCCCAAAGTAGGCATCATCTGCTAGTAATTCAGCCAAAAACTGGAGTATTCGCTTAATTTTACGTTTGGTTTGACCTAACTTAGGCGAATCTTCTGTTTCACTTATTAAAGGAATTACCAAAGAGGATAACTCGTTGTTGGCTACCATTTGCGCCATTCTTACCTTAGCTAATCTAGAGGAATCTTGAGGTAACAAAGGATGTTTTGGATATTTACTTTCTAAATAATCTAAAATTGCTAAAGATTCTATAATTCGTAAGCCATCATCAATAATCACAGGAACATGATGGAAAGGATTAATTGCCAGAAAATCTGGTTTGAACTGTTCTCCATCTTGGAGATTAACTATTACTGGTGTAAACTGAATCTCTTTCTCCAGCAAGGCAATCCAGACACGACGAGATAAAGGAGATAGGGGATGATAATAAAATTGCATCATGATTTAAATACTAATTATTAATTACTCGCCATTGTTTGAGAATTAATCCCGACCAAATAACAAAGCTAATTACCAATGAACCTGCAATCACATCAGACCAAATAAAGGTATGCATCTTTAGGGAAAACTGAGACAGTTCTCCATAGAGGTAATGGGAGGGACTCGATAAACCCGTAACAGAGTAAATACTCAGCAAGAGATAACTCCACCAATAATTGTGTTGCCTGTAAAGCCAATAACTTGTGATACCGATTAAAGTCATCACAACCCAGCTAATAAATATTCCTGATCTAGTAATCCATTCTGGTTCAGGATAATTATTAATAAAAATAGCGTTATCTGTATAGTGAATGCTGGTAATGACAATGCTAAAAATCAAGATTGCTAATAACCAGGTTTTATTTTGCTTGTTCATAGTTAGATCAAAATTTTTGGTAATCAAATTCCTAAAGCAACAAAGACTCCTGTAAACTTACCTACCTCTTCTCCTCGGCATTGCAATACTGAATTAATTGCAATCCGAGACTTTTGCTTACGTCGCAAAATTTTGGTAAATCTGTCCCATTTTTCCTGATCTCTTA
>JBCCDL010000646.1:0-4077 GCA_039030815.1 Cyanobacteria bacterium P01_A01_bin.83
AATTTCATCATTTTTGACTAAAACCTTGTCATAATTTGAATCTAGAACCTAGAGATTGAGACAAAAAGCAGCCACAAGCTGACATCACAAGACACCGTAACACAATGACTATCGCTTCTTCCAAGCCGAGAATTAAAAGCAAAAATCAAAACAATGACTGGCGATTGTTTCTTAAGCTGATTCCCTATGCCAGTAAGAGTAGAGGAACACTAATAATTTGCCTGATTTTGCTCATACCCTTAGCGGTAGCTGGCTCAGTTCAACCGTTAATCATTGGTCAAGCTATTTCTCTCTTAAGAAATGAGCCAACTTGGAGTTTTTTGGGTGATGTATCTATAGCTCAGGGTATTAATCTACTATCAGGATTATTGTTGCTTACTGTCATAACGCGACTTATGTTTGTCTCGGCTCAAGGCTATCTCGTGCAGAAAATTGGACAAGAGATTACAGCAGAAGTTCGGCAAGATTTGTTCACCCATGTTACTTCTTTAGCCTCCAGCTTTTTTGATCGTACTCCTGTGGGGAAACTAATTACCCGTATTGCTAGTGATGTAGAAGCCTTGGGCAATGTTTTTGCTAGTGGCGCGGTGGGAGTAGTTAGTGACTTGGTTTCGATTTTGGCAATTGTAGTGATGATCTATATCACGAACTGGAAACTGGCATCAATTCTGGTATTTATGCTGATTCCTGTCACCGCTTTGATTATTTATTTTCAACAGCAGTATCGTAAAGCCAATTACAAAGCAAGAGAAGAACTGTCTAAGCTTAATTCCATGCTGCAAGAGAACATTGCAGGAATTAATATTGTGCAGCTATTTAGGCGAGAACAATATAACGCCGAAATGTATCGCTCGATCAATGAGCGTTATCGCTTAGAAATCGATCAAACTATTTTTCATGACTCCGCTGTATCGGCAACATTAGAATGGATTGCCTTAGTTGCGATCGCCGCAGTACTTTGGCTGGGTGGTGTTTTTGTGCTGCAAGATACTATGACTTATGGTGCTTTATCAGCATTTATTCTCTATGCCCAACGGTTATTTAACCCCCTACGTCAGTTTGCCGATAAGTTCACTATGTTCCAGTCAGGTTTCACTGCCATTGAAAGGATTACAGAGTTGTTGAACGAACCAATAGAAATTAGGGATAAAGTTATTTCCGTTGCTGAAGGACATCGTAGTTTTTTAGCACAGATCGATAGTGCCAAAACTGGAGAAATCCGCTTTGAGAACGTTTGGTTTGGTTATAAACCTGATGAATACGTAATCAAAAACTTGGACTTTACAATTAAGCCAGGGGAAAAGGTGGCATTAGTTGGTCCTACAGGTGCTGGTAAAAGTTCGATAATTCGTTTGTTATGTCGGCTGTATGAACCTAGTAAAGGTAGAATCCTGGTAGATGGAATTGATATCAGAGACATACCCCAGGCAGATCTACGCCGCTACATTGGAGTAATTTTACAAGAAAGCTTTTTGTTTGCAGGAGATGTCAAACGCAATATAACTTTGGGTGATAATTATTCTCTCGAAGAAGTAAAACAAGCTGCCAAACTGGTTAATATTGATCGCTTTATTGAGGATTTACCCGAAGGCTACAACACCGTTCTTAGGGAGAGAGGTACAAATCTTTCTGGGGGACAAAAGCAATTATTAGCCTTTGCACGAGTAGCCATTCGTAATCCCCATGTTTTGGTTTTAGATGAAGCTACCTCTAGTTTGGATGTCTCTACTGAAGCTTTGATTCAAGAGGCATTAGAACATTTATTAATTAACCGTTCGGCAATTATTATTGCTCACCGACTTTCAACCATCCGTAATGTAGATAAGATTTTGGTATTAAAACGAGGAGAACTTGTAGAATCAGGTAGTCATGAAGAGTTATTAGAGTTGGAAGGTTTATATGCTAGTCTCTATAAATTGCAGATGTTAGGGCAGTAATCAGTCAACAGTCAACAGTCAACAGTCAACAGGAAATAACAAATTGTTTCGTATTTAAACCCCTCTAGCACAATGGGTACAATATTACGGATTGAATCAATCTCAAGCAACTGCGATCGCTCAAAGATTTCCTAGCTATTTTCTTCATGCACTGCGTCAGGAATGGCATGATAAAGCATCGGAATATATTCAGATAGTTCAATATTTGGCGTTGGTGATCTGAGAATGCTAATCAGAAAATTATGATACTCAATAGTTGATTTTTCCTGATCCGTTGGGCATAAAACATAACGCATTCAGCAACGTTAAACCACCTACTTGATTGTTTTTGAGCAAGCAGGTGGTAGTTATAGTTTGAAAGACGAAGCCAAATCGGGCTAATAGTTAAAGATCTAGTAGCATGCTATTAGACTAAATAAAGACAAAGCTATTAGTATCAAGGGAGTCTGCCGCTATCCCCTGTAAAATTCCTAAGTCATCATCTCCTAGCGCAACAATAGTATCGCTCTCCTGTTGTGTGAGGCTAATATCGTCAAAGCTAATACCTAAGCCACCTAAACCGATAACGTCCTCTGTTAAAGTAAAATCAACAACAGTGTTAGGAGAGTCGGGAATTTCTGCCGATGCTAGCCAGAACTGATCGGTACCTGCACCACCAGTAATCGTGTTCTCGCCACCTCTAAGGGCAAAAAACAGATCGTCTCCTTCATTTCCCAAAAGACTGTCAGCAGTACCTAGAAAAAATTCATCGCTACCGCTACCACCAAAAATAGTGTTACCCCCGCTGCTTTCTGTTGCTTTTAGGGAATCATCGCCATCTCCTGCAAAAAACAGTTCTCCGCTAGTAAAAATAGCTAGTTCGTCTGCCTCTGTAGAACCAAAATTAGGTAGGGGCGCATCTGGCACATCTGCTTCACCAAGAGTAATGGTAGTTAAAATTGGGTCGTGATCGCTGGCGCGACTAGGAATATCAGGAAATTCTGCCGTAACGTGAACTGCATCGAATTCTGCTCCGTCAGTCAAATTTTCGGTTAAGAAAATGTGGTCGAGGGGAGTTGAATTACCGTTAGAGAATTGGAAGGTGTAACGCTCTAGTTCTGGTAGAGTATCGGTTAGATTAAAGAGAACTTGTTCTCCGCCATCAACCGTTCCTTCAGTAAAAGGGTCCCACTCTTCGTAATCGAAACCGTTCCAGTCTCCAGCAATTACTACTTTTGCTTCGGGGTCTTCAGCTAAAATATCGTCGACAAAAGCATTCAATTCTGCTCCTTGTTCGCTGCGGGTGTCGGAACCACTTCTAATTACTGGCTGGATATTGCCAAAGTTCTCGATGCCGCCTGCAGTGTTATGAACGCTGATTACTGTAACTGTTTCATCGTTGAAGGTGAAATCTGCTACTAGAGGAATTCGGCTGCTTTCAAAGGCATTATTGTCCTCGATATCATCCTGCTGAGTTACAGGATCGGTACCAGGACGCAGACTATCCTCAACAAAATCGACTCGTTCGGGATTATAAATAAAAGCAGTACGAATATTACCCCCTGGTTCACCGCCGTTAGCATCATCGCCGATAAAGGGATTATCTAAAAACTCGTATTGAGGGCCACCGTTTGCCGCAATTGTATCTACTAATAGTTGCAGAGTTTCATCCGCTGCAACCACTTCCGTATCTCCTCCTTCATCGGCTGCACCATCGTTATCTTGAATTTCTTGAAGTGCCACGATATCGGGCGTGTTAAGATTATCAATAATCTGATTGGCGATCGCATCAAAGCGCCCGTCAGCAACGTCATTATCTCCACCTAAATCTGCTCCGTCGTTGGTATCAAGATTGAGGACGTTATAAGCAGCAATTGATAGTTCGGTGTCCGAACCTTCTAATTCGCTCAACTCTGGTTCGAGGTTGCCAGGAGTAACCTCAATTGGTTCGGTCAGTTGCAGTTCGTAAACGGTTCCCGAATAGTCAACAATTCCCGTAACATCTCCTAAGGAAGACCCCTGAGAAATAACCGTGTCGAAGTCCTCAAGGTCGATCAGCGCCTCTTTAAAATCAATTTCAATCCGTTCGGGATTGACATCAGCAGAGAAAATATCAGTCGCGTCGACTCCAATAGTTACACCGTCGCTATCATTAAGACTA
>JBCCDL010000647.1:0-4072 GCA_039030815.1 Cyanobacteria bacterium P01_A01_bin.83
GCCAAAGCTAATTCAGGAATATAGTCTGCAACCACGCCATCATCTATCGACTGATATTTTTCATGTAGATCGCTAAGGTAATTACGGAAGGGAGAGGTTACAGCAGTAATCGAACTAGCAAAAGACTGTAAATTCTCAAAATTATCTGACATACTATTCAACCCTCCATAATTTCCCACGCTACTTTGCGAAACTCTTGGGTTATTTCGTGTTCGGGATACTTGGTGCAAAACACCCCTTCACTGGCAAGCTGCACGATATCTTCAGAAAGAGGAAAAATTCCCGCCACCTTTTCGTTATAGGTTTCTTCTACTTTTTGCTTTAAAACCCCAAAATCAAGCTTTTGATAGGCTTTATTGATTGCCAGTAGCATTCTACGTACCTTTAATTGTCTGGCTACATCTACCGTTACCGCCGTTCCCTGGTAGTCTTGCTTGTCGGGACGCAAAATGAGAATCAGAACGTGAGAAATGGCGATCGATAAAAAGGTTTCTTTAGAAAGTCCTGGGTGAGTATCAATAAATAAATAATCTAATTGCAAAGACTTTACCAAACGACGAAACCCATCATTCATCAGCCGAACGTCATAACCATCTTTGAGAATACGGGCGATATCGTCGGCTTTAAAACTAGAGGGAACCAGATAAAGCATGCCATCGGTAATACCTACATTTTCACTCACGTCATAAGCAGCATCCTCGATCGCACTTTCCCCCCAAAGATAGTTATTCAAAGTCTTATCGGTGTGTTCTGCTTCTAAACCAAATAGGTTATGTATTCCAGGGGAAGGAACATCAGTATCTACTACTCCCACTCGATTACCCTGCATGGCTACCGTCGTCGCTAGGTTAGCAGTAAAGTTAGACTTTCCCGTACCGCCTCGATATGAATGTACTGAAACAACTTTTGGCATCTCGATCGCCGATCCTTATAACTGAGGTTTTAATCAAGCTATCAGATTGCCGACAGGTCGAGCAATACTTCAGATTTTCTCTGTTTTTAACCAAATTAAGTCAGAAATGTCTGTTATACCCTCAGTTTTTCTGACATTTTTTGTGTAATGCTTTCTCGAAAGAATTCAACGAAATAAAATTTAATCGATGCAAAATATTTTATGGCGATCGCTTTTTTGTAAAATTTGGCATTACTGATTGAAGTATAGTCAAGAAAGAAGGCGATCGCTATCTAGTTTTCACATAATAGATGTAAATTCAATATTACGCTGGCTAAAAAACTAGGTTTGACAAATATCAACTGGTAACACCCAGGATATGCAAACGTGACTTGCAAATGTATCAAAGCAAAAGGTGTAAGTAACGTCAGTTCGGGGTAAGAGAGTTAGTCTTTTTGGATAGCACAGAGTCAGAAGAAGACTAAGGTAACAGCCTTAATAGATGGGTTTGACTTCCTTGGATGGCACTTTTACGTCCCAAAAGGAAACGGAAAGTTTAAAAGTATAGTCGTTCTAAATAGGAAACATAGAAATGTCTGGTCTTACTACTCATTACTCATTACTTCTAGTACAGATCAACCTACAGTAATTAATTAGAATGACTATACTCCCTCAGAGGAGAATTTTAAATCCTTCCGTTCTAAAGTTAAGCACATCGTCAACAACTCAAATTATGGTGTGGAAACAAAAAAAAGAGCAAAAACTCGCTCCCATCGTCAGAGGATGGCGAAATTACCACAAATAATGCAAAATGGACGGTTATAGGTACAATTTAGGTACAATTTAACTTTGCTCTAGGCAGTTTTTATCAGTAACCATATAGTGCTATGTAATTGAACTTTTTGGTTAATCTAAGCCAAGCCAGTACTCCTATTCCTGACAAATTAGCTACTTTTAAAGTAATTATGATTTGTTACTCTTTACTACAACTTAATCAAAACAGCGGTTTAAACCGAAATTAGAATAATCAATCACCTTTTTTACTTCTTAACTGTAAAGCCCAATTTAAAATAATATGGTCAACCTGAATTTTGCGACCGAGTCCAAACTTACAAACAATACAACAGACACTGCTAACAATAATTTTACTCCTCAAAATAATAATAGTACTTTTGCCCAACGACACATTGGCATAAATGAAGCACAGATCAAATCAATGCTTGAGGTACTAGGGGTTGAAAACTTAGATAAACTCATCGAGCAAACTGTTCCCGCAGCTATTCGGTTGCATAAATCATTGAACTTACCTGCTGCCCATAGTGAGTCTGGGGCTTTGGATAAGTTAAAGCAAATTGCTGCTAAAAACCAGGTATATCGCTCTTTTATTGGTCAAGGATATTATAATTGCATTACTCCTGGAGTTATTTTACGCAATGTCCTAGAAAATCCTGGGTGGTACACTTCATACACCCCTTATCAAGCAGAAATCGCTCAAGGCAGACTCGAAGCACTGCTCAACTATCAGACGATGATTGTTGATCTGACAGGATTAGAAATTGCTAATTCTTCTCTGTTGGATGAAGCAACCGCCGCCGCTGAAGCCATGAGCATGAGCTATGGAGTTTGCAAACACAAAGCCAATGCCTTTTTTGTGGATTCAGGGTGTCATCCTCAAACTATTGAAGTTATTAGAACTCGCGCTCTACCGCTGGGAATTGAGGTAATCGTCGATAATTATGCCAATTTTAACTTTTCCACGCCAATTTTTGGCGCACTGTTACAGTATCCAACTACAGACGGCACAATTAACGATTATTCTAGCTTTATTGATCGGGTGCATGAAGCTAAGGCTTTAGCTACTGTTGCCGCAGATCTGCTTAGTTTGACTCTGCTAACTCCCCCTGGAGAATTTGGAGCCGACATTGCTGTGGGTAGCACACAAAGATTTGGTGTTCCTCTGGGTTATGGGGGTCCTCACGCAGCTTATTTTGCCACCAAGGAAAAATATCAACGCCAAGTACCAGGGCGTATTGTGGGAGTTTCTAAAGATGTTCACGGTAAACCTGCTTTACGTTTAGCATTACAGACTAGAGAGCAACATATTCGCCGTGAAAAAGCTACCAGTAATATCTGTACGGCTCAAGTTCTACTAGCTGTTATTGCCTCGATGTATGCCGTATATCATGGTGCAGCAGGCATAAAAGCGATCGCCGACACAATCCATAACCTCACAGCGGTTTTCGCCCAAGGACTGACACAGTTGGGTTATCAGGTGGAGAACCAGTCATTCTTTGACACGATTAAGGTGACTATAAAGGATCAAAGCGCGGCAGACATCATCAAAATTGCCGCTAATCACCAGATCAATCTTCGTTGGCTGGATACTAACGCCGTGGGGATTTCTTTTGATGAGACGACCACCGAAAAGGATGTAATCGATCTGTGGCAGATTTTTGCAGGTAGTAGCGAATTGCCTTTCAAAAGTCGGGAATTATTTAATACTGGGGCAACGGCTATTGCACCGCAACAGCTACGTCAAAGCTCATACTTAACCGATGAAGTATTTAACCGCTATCATTCAGAAACAGAATTACTGCGCTACTTACATGCTCTAGAAACCAAGGATTTATCATTAACTACCTCCATGATTCCCTTGGGTTCTTGCACTATGAAGCTCAACTCTACTGCGGAAATGATACCCGTTACCTGGTCGGAGTTTGGTAATATTCATCCCTTCGCCCCCCTAGAACAAGCTCAAGGCTATCAACAACTATTTAACGACCTAGAACAATGGTTGGCAGAAATTACAGGCTTTGCGGGAATCTCTCTACAGCCTAATGCTGGCTCTCAGGGAGAATATGCAGGACTTCAAGTAATCCGTCAATATCATCAATCCCAAGGTGAAGGACATCGCAACATCTGCCTAATTCCCGAATCAGCTCACGGCACTAACCCCGCCAGCGCCGTAATGTGTGGCATGAAGGTAGTTGCAGTAAAATGCGATCGCAACGGTAATATCGATCTGCAAGATCTCCAAACTAAAGCGGAAAAACATCAAGCTAATTTAGCAGCTTTGATGGTAACTTATCCTTCGACTCACGGTGTATTTGAAGCAGAAATTAAAAGTATCTGCGCCATTGTCCATCAGTACCAAGGACAGGTCTATATGGATGGGGCAAA
>JBCCDL010000648.1:0-4065 GCA_039030815.1 Cyanobacteria bacterium P01_A01_bin.83
AGACGGCATCAACTAGCAAAAAATGTGGGCGTGGTTTCATATTGATTAAGAGTTAATTAACTGATTGAGAGTTTGGAATAAAAGTTGTTGATCAAAATCACCTTTGGTTAGATAGGCATTTGCTCCTGCTGCTGTACCACGCTGCTTATCTTCTGCTGATGCGAGGGTGGTAATGAGAACAATTGGCAAGGAATTGTATTCACTATATTGGCGAATCTTCTGTGTCATTTCTAAACCGTTCATCTGAGGCATTTCAACATCAGATAGAACAATATCAAAATCCTGAGTTTGTACCTGCTGTAAACCCTGTAAGCCATTTTCCGCCACGGTAACTTGGTAGCCAGCCCCCTTTAATAAACGCTGCATCTGGGTACGGATGATGAGGGAATCTTCAACCAAGAGTAATTTATTTTTAGTGACTGTAGACTCGACAACAGATTTAACCTGTTGCCAAACACCACTTTGCAAAGAATGTAGCAAATCAGGAGGATTAAGAACCATACAAACTTCGCCACTACCGAGGATTGTTGCTCCCAAAATATTGGGAATTCGTTTGAGAAGTTTACTTTGGGGTTTGAGTACTACGTCCTGTTGATCTACTAGATCATCAACAATAACGCCAAAGCGTTGAGTTTTTCTAGCCAGTCCCCAAGATTCTGAGATATTATCACTGTGATCTTGATTGATTTGAATCACGATACAGGCAAGATTATTGCCAGTACCATTGCTCTGTGGTGTAGGTAGTTGAAGTAGACTACTCAGGGGAGTGATAGAAAGGGGTTGCTCTTCAAAGGTGATAGTTGTTTTACCTTCAATCTCATAGATGTCTTGAGGTGAGATGGTAATCATGGTTTGAATATACTCCAAAGGAAGAGCGTATAAAGTATGATCCACTTCGACCATTAAGACTTTAGTGGTTGCCAGACTTGTGTTAAGGCGTACCTGGAATTTACAACCATTGCCAGGGGTAGAATTTACCTGGATTGAGCCTTTTAAGCGTTCCACATTTGCTCTTACTACATCTAAGCCTACTCCCCTACCTGAAAGTTCGGTAATTTCAGTTCGAGTCGAGAAGCCTGAAGCAAAGATCAAAGATTGGATTTGCAGTTCGCTCATGGAAGCCAATTCTGCCTCGGTGCGAACCTTTCTCCTGATAGCAGTATCACGAATACTTTGAAGATTGAGTCCCCGCCCATCATCACTAATTTCGATCGCAATACTACTGCCTGATTGATAACCCCGCAAAACAATGGTGGCAGTTTGCGGCTTACCTTGATTAATTCGTTCTTCGGGAGTTTCGATGCCGTGGTCGATCGCATTCCGAATTAAATGCAGTAGGGGATCTTTGATTTCTTCTAAAATTCTTTTGTCGGCTTTGGTATCTCCCCCTTGGATAAGCAACTCAATATCTTTGCCCTGTTGTCGAGCTAGATCCCTGACCATACGGGGATAAATATTAAATACTGTGGATAGAGGTAGCTGTCTTAAACCCTGAATTCCTGATTCCAGGCGATCGCTAATAATCCCCAGGCTGGCTATATCTTCATTGGCTCTAGTTTTGAGATTATTAATCAAACTACCAAGAGAATCAAATCGCTGTTCGGTAATACTAAGAAATTGTTTGAGGGGAGCAAACAGTTCGGGGGTTATACTCTCTTCAATTTCAGTTACATTTGTGTCATCCTGCTGGTTCCAACTCTCCCATAAAGCTACAATTTGCTCAATTTCGCTCATTTGTTGCGAAATTCGCAGTTTAGTTACTGCTAACTCGCTGGCTTGAGTCATCAAAGTGTCTAGCTTTTCGGGTTCAACACGGATGGTATCAATTTGATAGTCTTGACCAACCTGAGAACTTTTTGAGGAGGTTTGAGTAGAGTTAATAACTAAGTTACTATTTGTATTCCCAATTGGCTCTACTGGTGCTGTTGCCAGTGATACTATTGGTTCATCATCAAATAAGGATGATTCTAAACTAGATTGACCGTTAGAAAAGTCTTCATCATCGTCAAATAAACTCGCTTCGGTTAAATTTGCTTTTATATCAGAATTATCTGTTGTAAAATCATCGTCAAATAAAGATGATTCAGAATCAGATTGACTATCAAAAAGATCCTCTTCTAAATTACTAGCATGATCTAGCTCCTGATTTGAACCAGCAGAACCCATCAGAGATGCCAAAACCTCCAGGGCATTAACTTCAATTGCTTCTCCCGTTACCGCCTGATGGGAAAGCTGATTAATGGCATCGATTCCCTGGTACAGGCGATCGCATAATTCAGGAGTAATTTCTGCTTGTCCCGCTTTAATCCCTTCAACACAGTCTTCTAGATGATGGACTAACATTTCAATCTCATCTAGCCCCAGCATCCGCGAATCACCCTTGAGGGTATGCGCCTCTCTTAAGAATTCCTCCATGGCATCGGCGTCGTGGGGATTTTTCTCCAAAATCATCAAGTCAGCTTCCAACTTTTGCACGTGGTCGCTACTAGAAGTTTTATAAAGCTGCCTCAGCTCATCGTCTTCGATATACATATTCGGTCTACATAGTTTTACTATTGAGAAAATCTACCTGTGATAGCTCTAGAGCCTTGAACCTACTAGAACTAGAATTAGAATTAAACAATTGCTCTCAATTCTTCGGCTGACTTTTTCAAATCGATGGTTGAAGTTCTGACCTCCTCCATATCTGCGGCGGTATCCATTGCTCCTAAGTTAAGGGCATTGACTGCTGCTAGAATCTCTTGAATACTGACAGCTTGTTGTTTGGCTACCTCAGAAATTTCGGAAGTGTTGGCAAATACATTGTTAACCGCATCCTTCACCCCAATAAATGATTCGGCAGTATCTAACGCCAACTCAATACTAGATTCAGCAGTTTTCTTACCTTCGTCTGTTACCATCACCGCACTGTTCATTGCCGCTTGCACATCAGTTACTAGGTTGTTGATCTTATCGGCTGATTTACGACTTTGATCCGCCAACTTCCGAATTTCACCCGCAACTACCCCAAAACCTTTACCGTATTCCCCAGCACGAGCCGCCTCAACCGCTGCGTTAAGTGCCAGCATGTTGGTTTGGTTTGCCAAATCCCCCACTAGCTCAGATACTCCAGCAATTTGTTCTGTCTGTTCACTCAGATTAATAATCTGTTCGGCAATTTCTCTCACCCTTTCTTTGAGACTTTCCATGCCCACCCTAGTTTCTTCTACGGTTTGCGCTCCTGTTTCTGCCAGAGAAAGAGCTGTACTAGCACTTTTAGCCGATTCTTCTGCCTGAACTGCCGAACGTCTTGAGGTTTCTCCCAATAAATCCACTGTAGATGTAGTTTGACTAACCGAACTAGCTTGCTCATTAGCTACTCGCTCCTGGTTTTCTACCTTAGACGCAATATCATCGGAAGACTGAGCGATATTGTTGGTAAATTGATCGAGATTTTTGGCAATTTGCCGTGAACCGACAACAATTCCCGCAACAATGGCGACACTGACTAGGGCAACTATAATCTCCAAGATCTCGAACTGCACCTGACCTCTATCAAAATTGGCTTCAGCGGCACCTACTGCTGCATTAGTCAGTTCAAATAATTGCTCACTCTCACTTAGCAAAGCCGCTTGATTGGCAGCATTGGGATTGCTTCTCACCTGAAGAATTAATTCTTTGACCTTGTTCCATTGAGCTTGAGATTGCTCCATTTGAGCAATATATTCAGCATCGGTTGCTTTTGGTAATTCTAATTCTCTACTACCGTTAATCAAGCCTTCGATTAGCTGATCGATATTATTAATCAGCTGTTGATCGGGTTTGTTAACCAATTCCAGCTTGACCGATCTTTGGGTACCCCCCCGAACCACCCCAGACTGGTTGATCACCTTCGCATCCTGACTTGCTGATCTGATAAAAATTACCCCCGTGTTGACCACTACAATAGTTCCAATTGCTGATGCACCTGCGATTAACTGAGTTCCAATTTTCATAGTAATTTACCTGTAATTTCTGTTAGTTAATAAAAATAAAAAATAGTGATTTACGCTGTTAGCTCTACCGTCATTATTCCCTGAGCCAACA
>JBCCDL010000649.1:0-4058 GCA_039030815.1 Cyanobacteria bacterium P01_A01_bin.83
AAAATAACCGCAATTACTTCTCCTTCCACTACCTTAGCGGCAATTTGAGCATCTCCACCTAGGGCTCCTGATGCCATAAGTTCGATATTAAGATTAGTAGCCTCTTGAATTAGCTTGCCTGTGGTGGCTGTGGCAATCAGACGATAGCGAGATAGTAAAGGTTGATGACGAATTGCAAAATCCACTAAATCGTCTTTTTTATTATCATGAGCAATTAGTGCAATAGTTCGAGCCATAATTAATCTAAAATCGCGCAGGATACTCTTTCCAAATCTTTGATTTGGTGAGAGAGAAATGCGCGCCTCCAATTAAGTTGTTTACTAATAAATCTGGATGAAGTACAATTAGGGTGTGACACAAGTCCTGACTGTACGATGCAAGTTGATAGTCCCGACAAACTTTAGGCATAAAGTTGACGAGACACTTGTTGGCTTTGCTGATGCCTGTAATCAAATACTGGCTGTGGCAAAAAGCGATAACTGCTGGAATACAACCAAGTTGCATCACAAGGTTTATAAACCAACAAGAGCCTCTACTGGAATGAAGGCAAACCACGTCTGTCAGGCAATCAGAAGAGTAATCAATCAAAAAAAAGCTACTAAACAGATTCACAAGTTTAGACCTACTAGCATTAGCTTGGATGCTCGAACATTTAAATATGTTGAGGAAAAGCGTGCCGTAGGTGTAACTCTCAAAGAAAAAAGAGTTAACTTTGATCTGAAAATTGGTGGCTATCAAATTGCACTGCTGAGAGGTCAACTTCCTACCAGTGCTACCTTGTCTAAAACCAGACAAGGAGATTACTACATCAACATCGTGGTAGAAGTGCCGACACAACCAAAACATAAGACCCCGAAAGTTTTGGGAATCGATGTTGGCTTGCGGGATATCGCTTCTACTTCGACGGGTAAATCTTGGGATGGTAAACAGCTTCGTGAAACCAGAGCTAAGTTTGCCCGTGTTCGAGCGTCGATTCAAAGCAAACGCACTAAGTCGTCTAAAAGACTGCTTAGAAGGCTCTCTGGTAGAGAAAGACGCTTTCAAAAGTGGGTTAACCACAATATATCGAAACAGCTTGTAAAAGAAGCTAGAGAGTTTGGTATAATCGCATTTGAAGATTTGACTGGCATCAGACAGCGTGCCAAAGTCAGAAAATCTCAAAGACGAGAACATAATTCTTGGAGCTTCTATCAGCTTCGGCTTTTGACTGAATACAAAGCCAAAGTTGCTGGTATTGACTTGGTTTTGGTTGACCCAAGATACACATCTAAGACTGCAGCAAGCGAAGCTTGCAAGCTTCGCTAGACGCGACTTGGGCGCATTCGCGCCCTGCACTGTTGCAAAGTAATTGGCAACCGAAGTGGAAAAAATTTTAGCTGTGTCAATAAATTGTGCGGTTGGGTAGGAGATGCTGACCATAATGGAGCTTTAAATATTGCTAACCTTGCTGGGATGGTTGTAAACCCGTCCGAAAGCTCGGCTATGTTTTGTTCTCTACAGGATGTAGCTAGGGCTAAAGCCCGCATCTTATCTTTGATTTAGGATGGGTAGTTTACTCTTGACAGGATTGCTTTAGTTTGAATATAAAGAGCATTCGGTTCCAGTTCGGTTTTATCCAGTAAAACAAGCTAAACCCTGGTAGATAGATGCGTTAAAATCATTTTACTAACCCCGACAAAATAATAATCAAAGCTTATCCATTGTTTATTATTCAATTTGTTGAGTAAATAACAATATAACGTAAGAGGTTATTCGTTCCCTGCTTTTAAAACATAGAACGTCTAGATAACTATATTTGGCAGCAACTAAATTAGAAAACTATGGATTCACCAATTCAAGCAGTGCAAGCTCCCTATAGAGGAGGCGGTGGCAACTACCGTACTCCCCCCCCAGATCTACCCTCGCTACTACTCAAAGAGCGTATTATTTATCTCGGACTGCCATTGGTCTCTCCTGATGAATATAAAGACCAGATGGGGGTAGATGTTACCGAATTAATCGTGGCTCAATTACTGTTTTTACAGTTTGACGACCCAGATAAACCGATCACGATGTACATTAACTCTACTGGTACTTCTTGGTATGGTGGAGATTCCATCGGTTTTGAAACCGAAGCTTTTGCTATTTGCGACACGATGGACTACATCAAGCCTCCAGTTCACACCATTTGTATCGGTCAGGCAATGGGTACCGCAGCCATGATTCTTTCATCAGGGGCAAAAGGCTATCGCGCCAGTTTGCCTAACGGCACCATTATTCTGCATCAACCTCGGCAAGGTGCTAGAGGTCAGGCTACCGATATTCAAATTAGAGCTAAGGAAGTTATTGAGAACAAACATGCTGTACTAGAAATTTTTAGCCGTAACACTGGTCAGGACATAGAAAAGCTAGAAAAAGATACAGATCGCATGTTGTATATGACTCCTCAAGAAGCTAAAGAATATGGCTTGATTGATAAGGTTCTAGAAAGTACTTCTGATCTACCTACTCCCGTAGCAACATTAACTTAGTCACTGATGTTACCCCTTCACCAATCTGTCAGGGTTGGTACAGGGTTAAAGGGACAAAGGACTTGCAGGCATGTAGGTCAAAGGGTTAATTCGCCTTTTTTGCTAGTTTCTTAAAACTACTAATTTTCCGACCTACTGCGTAACGTAAGTTAGTCATAGTCTTAATCAAAACAGACATTCATAGACATTAATAATTCAAGGTAAAAAATCCTATGCCAATTGGTATTCCTAAAGTTCCCTATCAACTACCTGGTCAACAATATAGCGACTGGATTAGCATTTATGACCGCCTATATCGTGAGCGCATTATTTTCTTAGGGAGAGGCGTTAATGATAGTTTGGCAAATCAGATCATTGCTATCATGCTTTACCTCGATTCGGACGACCCAGGTAAACCAATTTATTTATACATCAACTCTCCTGGTGGTTCGGTAACTGCTGGACTAGCAATTTATGACACGATGCGTCATATCAAGTCCGAGGTAGTTACTATCTGTGTCGGCTTGGCGGCTTCTATGGGGGCATTTTTGCTCTGTGGTGGAACTAAAGGCAAACGTTTGGCGTTACCCCACTCGCGGATTATGATTCACCAGCCATTAGGTGGTGTTCAAGGACGTAGACAAGCCACAGATATTGACATCGAAGCCAAAGAGATTTTGCGGATTCGCGACCAGCTAAACCAAATGATGGCTGATAATACTGGTCAATCCATCGAGAAAATCAAGAAAGATACTGACCGTGATTACTTTATGTCAGCTTACGAAGCTCAAGAATACGGTCTAATCGATCAGGTGATTGAAGATAAACAATAATCTCGATTAATTTAATCTGATAAATTTTAGATCTAAGTGGCAAGTTTTGATAGCTTGCCATTTTTTCAGCAATAGAAGCTATATTTACAGAAAAATAAGCAATACAATTAGTAACAACAACTATGACACAAACAAACTTTGGAGATATTTTAGAAGCAGCCGAAAAACTTTCGGTTGAAGATCGAGAAGATCTAATTAGGATTTTACAAAATCGTCTTAGAGAACAAAAAAGAGCCGATGTAATTAGAGATGTTCGCCAATCAGAACAAGAATTTGCTCAAGGTAAATGTCAACCAGTTACCCCAGAGCAATTGATGAAGGAAATTCTTTTATAGAAAGAGCGATCGCCTGTAGACTATAAGAATGGGTAATGACTACTTGATCAAAGATTTTTCCTAATTAAACATATAACTATAAGATGTTAAATAACTATAGTCATTTTAAATAAAAATGAAACACTTATCGCTGCCCAAAGACTTGTCATAGCAGGAATGCTTTGTCTCAAACTTAATTAAAATGACTATATCTCGCGCAAAGACGCAAAGGCGCAAAGAGATTATAAAGATGTCCTAGTCTAAAGTTCGGTTGCTATACTAGCCGCAATCAACTCCATTAGGCACTCTTGAACTACTACCAGCGACAGGAGTAGCAGTCAAAGTAATACTACCGTCTGCTTTTTTAATTACCCCTCTAGCAGGAATAATATCACCGACGCTGGTTGGAATAGCATAACCCT
>JBCCDL010000650.1:0-4055 GCA_039030815.1 Cyanobacteria bacterium P01_A01_bin.83
AACACTTCAGGCACAAATCCAGCACCGATTCCCTGAATCTTATGGGAACCTGGATTTCCTCCAGATAGTACAGGACTACCAATTGGTTCTACGGCGATGACTTGCAGTTCAGATTTGTACCTTTTAAGAACTTCTGCGGTTCCTGTAATGGTGCCGCCAGTACCTACTCCCGCAATAATCATATCTACCTTGCCTTCTGTGTCTGCCCAAATTTCTTCGGCAGTGGTGCTTTTATGAATTTCAGGGTTAGCAGGATTGTTAAACTGCTGCAACATATAAGCATCGGGAACTTGTTCGCTAATCTCTTGCGCTTTTCTAATACATCCACCCATGCCCTCACTACCAGGAGTTAATTCTAACTGTGCGCCATAGGCTTTTAGCATTGCCCGACGTTCTTTACTCATGGTTTCAGGCATGGTAAGAATGAGCTTGTATCCCTTAGCCGCTGCTGTCATTGCCAAAGCGATACCTGTATTACCAGATGTGGGTTCAACCAAGATTGTTTTCCCAGGAATAATCATGCCTTCGGCTTCGGCAGCATTAATCATATTGACTCCAATCCTATCTTTGACAGAGGCAGCAGGATTCATCCCTTCGAGTTTAACCACAATGTTCGCCACACAGCCTTCCGCTTGAGGAATACGGTTAAGCTGCACTAAAGGAGTTTTGCCTACCAGTTCAGTTACGTTTTTGGCAATTTTCATTTCTACTAAATGGTTAGAGTTCTCTATTATTCATTGTGCTTGCTGATGGACTCTACTATCCAAAAATTTTCTTAATAGTTTATATTTGCAGATTCAGACTTAAAAAATCCGTTCTTAATACAGCTTGCGTGCGACTGAGAATATAGCAACAAGTCTTTATCTTAGAACATCCTTAACGAGGGTTAGTTCTATTTCTTTATTATCCAAGCAAATAATTAAACCTATCTTAATATGACCTAGTAGCGGCTATGTATATCTTGATATCTTGACAAAAACTATCCGCCCTCACAAGCCAGTAACAGATAACAACAAAGGCGTTGTCAAGGTTGTGGCTCGCGAGGGCGGTCTAGAGGGTCTCTTAGTCGAAACCTAACTGCTGGAAGGAACTCCAGCAATGTCTACCTAGTTACTTCCGTAGAAGCTTAAGATGCGACTGCTTAGAGAACAGCCCCAGCACACAGCTGGCTATCTTCAACTAGGAGACCCATGTTACTACTATGTTCTGTCATGGGCATCACCTCCTGTATTGCTAAAATGATCATGATGATAACTATGTATCCAGAATCAATATAACTAAGTTTTATAATTTCGACAATCTTGTAGATATTTTTGAGCTAGAGATTGCTGACTACCCCAGTGAAGGTGGAGATAGGAAGCGTGGAGTTGATTTATGTTCCAGCCTTCGGTTATCGGCATACTAGATTTATGAAAGCCTTGCATTTGCCATTGAGGAGAGTTTGAACCTATAGTTAGCTTGGAACGATGAAATTCGTGTCCTTGAACTGTTTGTTGTGGTTCAACTATACAGCTTGATCGTAACGCCGTCGCCTGTCGATAGCCCAGGGTTAGCTTGGCTTGCATAGTAACGTTGCTAGGAATAACTCCCACCATTGACCAAGTTTGCTGCTGGAGATCAATTAATTTTTGACAGAGATACATCAAACCTCCACATTCGGCGTAAGTAGGAATGCCTGTTTGAATAATTTGTCTTAGCTGTTGCCGAACATCAATGTTATCGGCTAGCTGTTGGGCAAAGATTTCGGGAAAACCGCCGCCAAAATAAAGACCGTGAATATCTTTAGGGATCTTACAGTCGTTGATGGGACTCCAAAATACCAATTCTGCACCTAATCCTCTCAAGATGTCTAAGTTATCCTGATAGTAAAAATTAAATGCCTGATCTTTGGCAACTGCAATTCTGATTGAAGAGTTGAGTTTATAACTATTAGAGAATAAGCCCTGTTGAGCAGGTATGGATTTGAGGCTTGTATTTAAGACTTGAGTCGTGTCGCACTTTGTAGTTGATGTGGCAACTGCATCTAATTGAGGAGGCTGTTTGATCAAAGGTAGTAATTGATCCCAGTAAAAAGATTCTTGAGCCAAACTAGCTAGTCGTAAAAAAACTTGGTTAATTTCCCCTAGTTCGTCCGAGGGAACTAAACCTAAATGGCGGTCAGGAATCTTGACAGCCTGATTACGCCTCAAAACACCTAAAATTGGTATCTGGATGCTGTTTAAAGCTGTTTCTAGCAATTCCCAATGCCGATCGCTGGCAACTTTATTGAGAATTACCCCTGCAATCTTTACCCTAGGGTCTAGATTAGCATAACCATAGGCGATCGCAGCAATGGAGGTAGACAAACTAGAACAGTCTAAAACCAACAACACTGGCAAATTCAAAATCCTAGCAATATGAGCTGTGCTGCCGTAATCATTGCGTACTGTTGGTTCATTAGGGTGGTAGATCCCATCAAATAGTCCCATTACCCCTTCCACCACAACCCATTTGGCTTTGTCAGCATGAAGTTTAAAACAATCTTGAACATAGCCAACAGAAGTCAAAACTGGATCTAAATTGCGACAGGGTATGCCTGTGGCAGCAGTGTGAAACATAGGATCAATGTAATCAGGTCCCACTTTAAACGACTGTACCCGCTCACTTTGGGCTGCCAAATACGCCAGAATAGCCAGAGTAACAGTAGTTTTACCGACTCCAGAGCGATCGCCAGCAATTATTAATGCCATGTTATCAAAACCATTCTCAAAATTATTAGGAACTAGAATCTGAATTTAAGTACAGATTTTGGGAACTATAAAGAAAGCATAAACCAAACAATGTGGTCAGGGTTGTTTGCGGATATTTAATTTCCTTTCTATTTCTTTTCTTTTGCTTAGTCCCACGCAAATTTACAGCAAAATTATGAACAATAAATTTCAAAATCCGTTAAGGGTTCTCCAAGAAAAATCTAAAGAAGCCTGGTCTGGTTGTATTGAAATTGAATCGCCACAAGATTTCTCAGTTTGCTGGAATGTTTATTTTTTAGAAGGGAAAATACAATATATTAATAGTGCCTCAGGTCAACAGATACGATTAGATTATCTGTGGCAAAGAAATAATTTAGGTTCCAAGTGTCCTCAGTTAGAGAAGAATCAAGAATCCTCTGAGTATTTACAGGTATGTGATGCTTTGTCTGCCAAGCAATTATCTAATACTGATCTAAAAAAAATCCTTTTTAGATTCATTAGGGAAGGACTAATTAATGTTTTAAGTATTAAGCAAGCTAGAATTCATTTCGTACCAAAAAGAAGAATTAAGAAAGCAATTATTAGTTTTACATTGGAGCAGTTAGAGACAAAACTAGAAAGACATATTAAATCTAGACAGCAGATTAATAGTTATATTCCTTCTCCTTTTAGCCGCCTCTATTTAGAGCAAAAAAATGCGCTGCAATTCTATAAAATTTGGAAATCTAAATATAATAGTCCAGATTTAGAGCCGATCGCCAAACATCACAAACTGTCATCTTTTGTCAGTTTGTTTGTTACCAAAGATTGCTTATATCAAATAGCTATGAAATCCAATGTAGATGTACAGTTTATCGCTAAAACTCTTCATAAAGCAGTAACAGAGGAATTAGTAGCGATTTTTCCTTTTAGAGAACTAACCTTAGAAGAACTAGATCAAAAGCAGCAGTCTATAGAATCTAAATTAGTAAATAAACCTCACGATAATATTTCAGAGGTGGCAATTACTAGAGATAAGGAAGTTGTTAGTAGCTTAATTGCTTGCATTGATGATAGTAAAGCAGTTCAAAAGCAAGTCAAAATGACATTAGAAGCTGGAGGATATAAAGTCCTGGGCATTACCGACCCTACTTTAGCCTTGAAAAAGCTATCTCAGCACCAACCAGCGGTCATTTTTCTAGACATAAATATGCCTAACATTAATGGTTATGATCTTTGTAGTTTGCTAAGAAAATCACAAAAATTCAAGGATATTCCCATTGTCATGCTCACTGGAAGAGACGGGATGATAGATCGGGTTAGAGCAAAGCTAGTTGGCGCAACTGA
>JBCCDL010000651.1:0-4043 GCA_039030815.1 Cyanobacteria bacterium P01_A01_bin.83
CATGGCAGCTTGGCAAGAAGCAGTCAAGCTCAAGCAAGCCGAAGAATATCGGCTGCTGTATGTAGCCATGACTAGAGCTAAACGGCTGTTGTGGATGTCCGCAGCCGAATTAGGACCTTTCCGCTGGAGTGTCTTTCGTGCTGATCAGCCTAGTAGTTTACAGCAGAAAAAACCTTGTTCTGTATTACCAGCATTAGTTCACTACTTAAAAGAGCAAAGAATGAGGAATGATTCACCAAGTCAGAAGTCAGAAATATGAAGTCACAAATGCCCCCCCTCACAACCCATGTAGTTTTACCTCTCGTTAAAACAAGACAAATGTCGGCATGGTAGTCATGCACAAGTAATGATGTAAAATAGTTATCTACTTGAACAAACTCCTATCCATGATCGATTGCCCAAACTGTTCTTCCAAGAAAATCGTCAAAAATGGTCATCTTCACCGAAACGGGCGAGAAGCCTCGTCCTTTAGCGAAGCGAAGGGCGGGGAGGGATAGCCCGCTAGGGTTTTGATTGTTAGTATTCATATGTGATATATTTATGTGTATGAAACCAGTCCTGACTATAGTTTGCAAGCTCAACCCATCTCAAAAAGTAGTTAAAAAGATTGATACTACGCTTGAGATGTTTGCTGGTGCTTGCAATTATGCTAATGCAGAAGTTAAGCCATCTATAACTAGCAAAACTACGATTCAATCGTTGGTCTATCAGACTATTAGAGAGAAATATAGCTTGTCGGCTAACTTGGCTGTTAGGGCCTGCGCGAGAGTTGGTGCTAACCGCAAAACTGCGAAAAAAGACAAAAAGCCAGTTAAAGCATTTAAGCCGACATCGGCTGATTATGATGCTCGAATATTTGCTTTTCGTGAGAAAGACTGGTCTGTTAGTCTGACTTTGATTGGTGGTAGAGAGCATATCCCAATTGTTACCAGTAACTATCAAATCGGGAAGCTTAAAGGCACTAAACCAACATCGGCACAACTTTGTAAGCACCAAGATGGCAACTACTATATTCACATTCAGGTTAAGGATGAAGCACCAAAACCAATCAAGTCTGATAACGTAATTGGGGTTGATTTTGGTCGTACCGATATAGCGGTTACGTCTGATAACAAAAAATGGTCTGGCAGAGAAATCCGCGATGTTAGAGACAAATATTCTAAGCAACGCGCTAGCCTCCAAAAACGAGCCTCGAAAGGCACACGCAGTAGTCGCAGAAGATGTCGGCAACTGCTGAAACGGCTGTCGGGAAAGGAGAAAAGATTTCAACGTCATACTAATCATGTCATCAGCAAAAACATAGTTCTCAGTGCCAAAAAGTCCAGTAGCATTGTCGCTATTGAAGATTTGACTGGCATCAGGAAACGAACTAACCAGCAACCTAGAAGTAAAACTGAGAGAAGACGCTCGAACTCTTGGGCATTTTATCAGCTTCGTACTTTCCTCGAATACAAAGGATTGATTAACGGGGTTGAGGTTATACCTGTTTCGCCACGATACAGTTCTCAAACCTGTCATAAATGTATGCACCTGGGGTTGAGAAGCGGGAAGAGATTTAAGTGTACGAATAGTGGTTGCGGTTGGCATGGCGATGCTGATGAAAATGCAAGTTATAACTTGTCAATTATTGGAGGGGTTGTAACTCTCCTTCGAGGTTCGGATTCTTTGTCTTGTACATTGGATTCAGGGCTACTGAAACGCCAAGCATTAGGGGGTGAGCCAAAGCCTCGCCCTTCTAGGGCGGGGTGAGGTTACAATGGAAAACAGAGGTTTAAATGCAACTAATGCAATCGTCAGCTCGGTGCTATCTGGTATTTTGTGTATCACTACAATGCTTTATTACCTCAAAAAAATTACCTAGCAGTTGAACTTAATTTCCTAAATATGTTTATTCTTTTCAAGAGAACAACTGATATTAGTCAAACAGACGATGTAGCTCAGAAGATCTGCAAGAAATTACTTCACGCCCATCTACTTTTTCAGACAAATCAATCCATTCTCCTTCACAGAGCTTACTGACATTTGTATTGATTGGTTCATCTTGAAAGGCCAAGAAAACAGGCTTCATTTTCTTGAGATTCTCAACATTTATTTTTCCTTGAGAAAGCAAATTTTTCAACTGAGATGGGGAATAAATAAATCTATTCGTATACCAAAGCGGCGGTGGAGGAAATGGAGCTACAACCAAGGCTTCATGGTTGGTAATTGGTAAATCATCAAAGGCAATATTTCTAGCTACTAGAAATCCTTTATCTTGACTGATATTTCCAGCCACACCTGCCAACTTTGTCACGCCACTTCTACTACTAAAAATCATTATTAATCCTAACGACACAATAAAAATCGAGATATAGACATTCCCATAAAGGAACTGGAAATTCCTATTACTCAAGGTTTTTTTCCAGATCAAAATTAATAGCACTGCTGGCAAGATGAGTAAGCTGAATGAAATGGGTAGACCCATTTTAAAAGCGGAAAAGCCATGTATGTAAGAATGTTGCTTCAGAAGATAAAGTTGAAGCAATGGAACCAAGAAAACTAACACATATACATATACACACAGAGGTCTGTCTTCGCTCGTTCTGAAAAAATAATAGAGAGTACCTAAAATCAATAGGGCAGCTACAAGTACTGCTATAAGATGATAATTACTCGGCTTGATTATCTGCTGAAGCCTAGGAGGATAATAGGCAGTCCAATATCGTACTATCCCACGTAGTAACACCATAGGTGTTAATGCATTACCCAGATCATCTCCCATCGTTATGCCAGTTCTCTTAAGAAAGATTTCGTAAATTTGATTGAAACCGTCTCGATAATACAAAAGCTGTGCTAAAAAAGTGACTCCAGCAACTAACATTCCACTAAGAAGCCATTTGATTGAATTCCAGTATTGCTTAAGAAAAACTAGCGGTGAGAATGAAACTTCATTTCTTGATAACCATAAATCGAGCAGCACAATTAACAGAATAATTGCAACACTAATCCATCCATACCAATCGGTTCCACAAGCAACAAGGGAAGCAATAAAAAGTAAAGATTTCTCTGGAGTCGATAATTGTCCAAACTTAAATTTACATCTTAAAGAAATCAAAAAAATACTGTAGATAGGTAATAAAACAGCCTGGTCTGAAAAATAGCCATTTTGAGTCCAGAATAAGACTCGCGGAGTGAACATCCATCCTGTAAAACCCAAAAAAACAATCAATCTTTTTTGGTAATCAGTTAATGTATCCCCAGCAATAATATTGATTATCTCAAAATAGAGATAGTAAATAACCACCCCACAAATTAAACGATTAACTATTAAGTTGTAAGCATGCAAATATTGGGAAGACAAATCTATGTTGAGCGGCAACAGGCTGAGAAACTTAAAAGCTGCATAAGGCAAAACTAACCATAAACTGGGATAGCTTAGGTAAATTCCTTCTTGTTTGGTAAAGTAGCTTATATTTACACCGATAAATTCGTAGCTCTTAGGAATCAAAGTAGAAGCTCCTAAAAGTTTCCAAAAACCCCACTCTTCAAAAGCTCTCATGCTCACAAGTGTATGAGCAGTAATCCAGCCAACAGGTCTATCAAATATAGGTCTTGAAACCAGAACACTAATAAACCAGAGCAGTAATATTAAAGAGATTGTAATGGTTACATCTCTATTTAACTTATTTTTGAGCTTCATCTCACTTCATTTTTAAGCAAATTGTTCATCCAAAAAACATTGCTCTGCTGAAATTAACAGAGCAACTCAATTTAAACTGACCTAAAGACATCAGACATCAGTTTCCTTAACGCAATTTTTTAACTAGATTAGTTTGACGTACCCCAGCTTGAAAATTTGAGCCAAAAGAATATAGCTTGTGTCCTCCGAAACTCAGGAAAGCTACACAAGCAGCACTAACTAAACGAGCAGTAGTAGCATCCCAGCTAGCATCATCGACTAGCAGTTTGAGCAGTCCCAAGTTGGCTAGTAAACTATTGAGCGCAACTGTAGCAAAGACTGCATATTGAACTAGTGGATTTTTCCAGTAAACACCGAACACGAA
>JBCCDL010000652.1:0-4022 GCA_039030815.1 Cyanobacteria bacterium P01_A01_bin.83
GTTATCCATAATTGGTAGGGGCGAACGGCTGTTCGCCCGTACAGTGATTAGTTGTTAGATGTAGCTGCTGCGATAAAAACCATTGCCAGGATGGCAAAGATATATGCCTGAATCAGTCCCGTCAACAGTCCCATCGCCTGCATAATAATTGGGAAAAACAAAGGGGCAATAGAAAGTAGAATTGCGACAATCATTGTGCCACTCATAACGTTGCCAAATAAACGTACTGATAGAGAAATGGTGTTAGAAAATCTACCAATAATATTAAACGGAAGCATAAAAGGAGTTGGTTGCAGATAGTACTTTTTAAAGTAGCCCCAAAACCCCTGTTTTTTGATGCCATAAAGAGGAATAGCAAAAAAAACGCAAATTGCTAAGGCTGCGGTAGTCGAAAGCGAACCCGTTGGCGGTTGATAGCCTGGAATAATTGTCAGAATATTAGAAACAGCTATAAAAATAAACAGCGTGCCGATAAAAGGAACATAGGGTTCTGGTGATTGCTGGCTAACTTCTTCGATTTGATTACCAATACCTAACACAATTACTTCTAACAGATTTTGCCCAGAAGCAATTTTAGTAGATGCGGATAGTTTGCGGGTAATTAGCCAAGAACTAAAAACTAGTAAAGTCATTACCAGCCAAGTAAAAACTATGGTTGCATTAAGGGTGATAATGCCTCGTTGCCAAAAGATTATTTGGTCTGGAGTTAAATTCATATGGCGATGGTTAGTAGTTAATCGGTGGGGGCGAACAGCCGTTCGCCCTTACTGCGGGATTGAATTGATAAAATCATCATTGTTCTGACTACCAAAAACCCCAAACAACAAACTAATAAAGGAATTACGCCATAGACATTGTTGCTACTAAGAATTAAAGACACGATAAATAAAGTAACTCCGAGTCTGAAAATAAAACTAAAAAATATCAATCGATAGGGATGCTGGCTAACGGGAAGTTGCTGTACTGTCAACCACAATCCACCAAAGTAAAAAAGTCCCAAACTTGCACCGATGACAAAAGCAATTACTGGTATCACTGTTTTGTCCTATAACTGATTTGCTGCAATTATCCTATGAACTAAAGTTGAGGAATTTGTGATGTTTAATTGTAAAACTGCTTTTGCAGCAAAGGACGCAGTACTGAGGGAGAGATAATACAGGTTATTGCCGAAACCATAATCATGCTGGTATAAATCTGGGGTGATACTGCCCAACCTCCTAATTGTCTACCTCGTTCCATAATTACCATCGCGATACCACTACAAGCTAAATTACCTAAGAGAATAAAACTAGCGCGAGGCAATTGACGAATTAAACCTGATAGATTGCTTATCTTACCGACGCGAAACAATAGAGAAATAATGCCCAACTCAGCCAGAAAAGCGTAGACTTCTTTAACTGGCGGTGATAGAAACAAGACCTGGCTATTAATCAAACCCGCGACAACACCGAAAAGCAAATAACCAAATAGAGGAGGAATGCCAATTCTTTCTAAACTAGCCTTGATTAAAATACTAACAATGATAGTTATTCCTACTAACAAGACCAAAAACAAAAGCAAAGCCTCACCTTCCATTGCTTTGACTCTCCTTGGTAATCCAATACCAAGCATTTAAACAACCCAAGGCTACGCCAATGACCAAACACATCAACGTCCAGGAATATTGACTCTTAATATGGGTATCGATCCATACACCCAAACCAATACCCAGCAAGGAGGGAATAGCCACCGACCAACCCACCATGCCAAACATCCCTAACCCAAACCAGATAGTGTTTTTTTCCTTTCTGGCTTTGAGTTTGCGATCGCTTTTTCTACCAATGCGATCTGGAAAAGACTTTTTACCCATGTCCCAACTCCCGAAAATGACGCATCATACTCACTTCAAATTTAGCTAAAGCCGAACGAGTTAGTTTTTCTTGTTCGTCTAATACCTGAAACTGTTGAATTACCGCTTGTTTGAGACTTGATAAATCTTCTCCTTCTACTGCATTCCGAGTCGATACTAAAACTTCGGCACCACACTTAACTAAAATCCCTTCATCTACTGCTACGAAAATCTCATTATTTGCATCGGTAGTAAAACTGAGTATGCCTGGAACTAAAGCCGCCACAAAGTCTACATGATTGGGCAACAGGCAAAAATGACCATTTTCCGCTTCTGCAATGACTTTGGTAACAGGGCGATTAATTAAAACTGCGATGGGAGTTAAAACTTTTAAGTTCATCTCAAGTTAAGAGATTAGGCTAATCAAAAGCTATTTTGGCAGCAGTTTGTGAGCATACTGTGATGCTATCAGGTTTAAAATAGTTGAGCCATTATAATTTCGCTCATTTTGTCCACACCATCAAAGCCATCAAGATTACTACCAAGATCGGACGATGACCGTATATTCAGTCATTTCACAAATGCAGAAGGAATACAAGGAATCGCTGGAATTGACGCTGTAAATCTTAAAATTAACCAACAGATTTTTGTCGAGGAGCTTAAATTTGGTTTGGGAGTTAATTCTTTTCTTTCTAGTGCGCCAGGGCAAATTTTTGTGACTGAACTGGGAATTGATGCTAGCGAAGGTCAGTTAATGAATATTGGTGTATTTGGTAACAAGCAAAACTTTGTAATTCAGTTTTCCGAACAGGAGGCATTTTTAAACAATGGAGTGAGAGTAACAGGGCAAGTACCTTCGAGAAGTATCTATACTATTCCTGGAGGGATTACACTTAAAGGAGAATTTCTAGTAACCAGGATTCGAGCATGAGCCAAACTAAATTAGATTCATTAATAGAAAATTTGGATTCTCAACAGATAGAACACCAAATTCCAGCTATTGAAGAAACGGCAAATATAGTTGAGACTTTGGCAAAAAAAGCTGTTGCAGCCTTGGAAAATAGTCCAAATCGTTTTTTGGTAGCAGAAAGATTAAATCGTTTTGGCTCGATTATCGTTCCTGATCTCGAACAACTTCTAGAATCTTCGACCAACTCTGAAGTAAAAATATTGGCTTCTTTGGTTCTATTACAGTTAGGTTCAAAAGCTGGTGTTGCTATTCTTTTAAATACTATCCGAGATGATGAAGAATATGCTATTTTAGCTGCTCGACATTTGGCACAGGCAGGAATAAAAGATGCTATAGATCCAATATGCGATCGCTTGAAGAGTGCCAGCCTTGAAGAAGTAGATTTAATTGTCAGTCTACTAGATGCTTTAAACAAATCAAATGGTAAGTTACCTCAAGACTTAATACAAAGTTTTAGCTCTGATAATGTTTCATGGCAGATCAAAACCAAACTTGAAGAACAATATTCCTCGGTAAAATTCTAATTCAATTTTAAATGTTTGGTATTTTAAGAATTAAATACATTTTCAATTAGCTTATTTCCAAGATAGGCTTGTAACGAATTTTCTGAAGGAGAATCATTTATAGTTAGATTACCGATTGATTGACCCACAATAATTTCCCAAGGTTTATTACTTTCTAAAATTCCCATTAGATCGTTTCTAATTTCTTTTAATTTGAAGTTTTTTCTATCATATCCACTAGTTTTAAAATTATTCATTTCACTATAGTGAGAATGGCTAGGATTTTTTTCGAGCCATGATTCTATTTTAGATTTTAATTCATCCCAACTAATTTTTAATTTACTTAATACATCATCAGAAAGTAAAAGATTTTCGGCTGCCCTGCAAGAAAGTCTCGTGCGAGTGACTGGAGGCAGATCGTTTATTTCTTCTTCGGCATTATCTCTATCGCGTAAAGAATATGCTTTTGCAGATTCATAAATTGAATTTATTATTTGGCACACTTCTTTTTCATATTTGTCTAGATGATTAATACTGTCAACGGAACAAGGATATATTTTTAATCTGCCATTTGATGTTCTGATTGCTTGTTGCCATATCCGTAGATCGTCTTCTCCTTCAACAAGAAATATTGGTGACTCATGAAAAATGTTTGATAAAGGGTGCACTCCAAAAACAGGGAGGATTTTTTTAAATTCTTCCGAAATTTCTTTGAATTTGA
>JBCCDL010000653.1:0-4022 GCA_039030815.1 Cyanobacteria bacterium P01_A01_bin.83
GATTCTCCCCATCTACGACGAATTATATCGCTCTGAAGCAAGAGGAGAAGTTCAACATATTTTAGTGCGTCATGAACAGGCGGCATCTCACGCGGCAGATGGCTATGCTCGGGCTACTGGTAAAGTTGGCGTTTGCTTTGCGACTTCTGGTCCTGGAGCAACTAACTTAGTAACGGGCATTGCTACAGCACATCTCGATTCGATTCCGATGGTAGCAATTACAGGGCAGGTAGCTCGGGCAGCAATTGGTACTGATGCTTTTCAGGAAACAGATATTTTTGGGATCACGATTCCGATCGTCAAAAATTCTTATGTGGTACGTCATGCTAAAGATATGGCGAGAATTGTGGCTGAAGCTTTTCACCTTGCCAGCACAGGTCGTCCTGGGCCAGTCCTGATTGATGTTCCCAAGGATGTGGGCTATGAGGAATTTGACTATGTACCTGTGCTACCAGGAACCGTCAACCTACAGGGATATAAACCAACTGTTAAGGGAAATCCACGTCAGATTGATGCCGCGCTGAGATTGATTTCTCAAGCAAAAAAACCTTTGCTTTACATTGGAGGTGGAGCAATTGCTGCTGATGCCCATGCTCAAATTAAGGAGCTAGCAGAAAAATTTCAGCTTCCTGTAACTACAACTTTGATGGGTTTAGGTGCTTTTGATGAGCATCATTCTTTATCAGTGGGAATGTTGGGAATGCATGGTACGGCATATGCCAATTTTGCGGTGAGTGAGTGCGACCTATTGATTGCCATAGGTGCCAGATTTGACGATCGCGTTACAGGTAAACTGGACGAGTTTGCCAACCGTGCCAAAGTAATTCATATTGACATTGATCCTGCCGAAGTTGGGAAAAATCGTACCCCAGAAGTGCCGATTGTGGGGGATGTCCGCAAGGTACTTGAACAGATGTTGCAGCGTTGTAAAAGTTCAGATTTTGATGCCTCAGCCAGTCAAACTCGTCCCTGGCTGAATCAAATTGATCATTGGCGTCAAGAATATCCCCTAACAGCACCCCATCCCGAAAATGGCTTGTCCGCCCAAGAAGTAATTGTCGAGCTAAATAATCAGGCTCCTCAAGCTTATTACACCACTGATGTTGGTCAACATCAAATGTGGGCAGCTCAGTTTCTCAAAAATGGACCTCGTCGTTGGATTTCCAGTGCAGGTTTAGGCACAATGGGGTATGGTTTGCCTTCAGCTATGGGGGTTAAAGTGGCAGTACCAGAAGCGGAAACTATTTGTATTAGTGGAGATGCTAGTTTTCAGATGAATCCCCAGGAGTTGGGAACTCTGGCACAGTTTGGCATCAAAGTTAAAACCGTTATTATCAATAATGGTTGGCAGGGAATGGTACGTCAATGGCAAGAAGCTTTTTTTGGTCAAAGATATTCCTCTTCTAATATGGAAGTTGGGGCGCCAGATTTTGTAATGTTAGCTCAAGCTTATGGCGTCAAGGGGATGATTATCCGTGAGCGCTCTCAGTTGGCGGGCGCGATCGCCGAAATGCTAGCCCATGATGGTCCAGTGCTAATGGATGTTAGAGTGACTCCAGATGAAAACTGTTACCCAATGATTGCTCCAGGTAAAAGCAATGCTCACATGTTGGGTTTACCGCAAAAAACGCAGCCCAATGCGGAATTTGTCAATTGTAAGAATTGCGGGACAACAAACCCTACTGCCAATAAGTTTTGTCCTGAATGTGGCACTGAGCTATAGTTTTTATTTGATAATTGTTGGTTTAAACAAGCCTTTAGCTTTTAGCTTTTAGCTTTTAGCCATTAGCCTAATTAAAAGTAGTTAAAATCTACTTTTAATTAGGGAACTTGAAAATCTTGAAGGAGGGGAATTTAACCCCTCTTTTTTGTTTACCAATAAGCTAAATTAATTTACTGATTGGTCTGGACTAGCTTGACTTGAGCCTGATAAACAATCATGGATTCTCAGAGTTGCTGCCGCTGCATAATCACGTTGAGCAGGAGTGTCAGGTAAGAAAGAGTCGCCCACCTCTTGAGCAGGAGAAGCTACCCCGCAGTAGGCGGACATAGTTTGGATTGTGGTGGCACCCCAATGATTAGCAATATCTGAGAAATTGGTTGGCTCTTGGTTAGCCACTAATTTCGCTGTCTGACCTTGTTTGAGGTTGGCAAACTTAGCGACATTTTGCAGTACAGCTATAAGTTCAGCTCTGGTAACAGGAGTTCCAGGTTTAAAAGTACCATCGGGGTAGCCTTTAACAATTTCATTTTCTTTTGCCCATTGAATTTTGGTGGCACTCCAACGAGTAGATTCCACATCAGGATAAGGCTGTGTCGGTACTGTTGAGGCAGGTTCTAAATTAACGCTATCAATTGTTTCCAATGCTCCATAAACCATGGACACGAGCTGTTCTCGGGTAAGGGATTCAGTGGGACGAAATGTATTATCTTTAAAACCAGCAATAAATCCTAAAGCAACTGCTTGCTTAATCTCATCTTGATATATATCACGGGAGATATCGCTAAAGTTAGTGTTGGAGGTAGCAACAGGGACAGGAGCATCTCCCGCGGCAGCGATCGCGGTTGAGTCACCGCTAAAGAAAAAATGACCCAGTTCCTTACCTTGATAAGCTTTTTTGGTGAATTTCCAGCCTGGATTGAGATCAATTTTGAGATAGTCCCCATCTCCTGGTAGACCAGAGGTTTGACCCACCACTAAATCAGAACCACCTTGATAACCCTTAGCTACCAATTGAAGCTGATCTCCTTTAGGAACTACGTCTAGTCTGAAATCCAAACTGGTATCCTGCCCATCCATACGCACTGAATAACCATTGCTATCGAGGGAACGACGACAACTGCCTGTAAAGTCAAAAGTTGTCCACAGCGGGTCAATTACGGTGGGATTGGAGCCACTTTCTGCCCAACACTGCTGTTTTCCAGGAATTTGTTCCACTACCGCCAAGCTGTAGCCGACAGCCCCCGCAGGAACAGCCACTGCTACTACTTGTTCTTTAGCCATTGGTTCTTCAGTAAACTGTGCCAATGCAGGAAACAAAGGCATTGTAACGGCGATCGCACCTGTGAAAGCGGCGGCTAATTTTAATTTGTTTGATAGTTTCATAGTATTTTCAGTGTGGAGTATCGATATGATTAAAGCTCAAAAATTTAGTTTCGTCTTGATTAATTGGGATGATTTGAGACTAAATATCCTTAACTATGCTTCTGGTGGTCAACAATATGATTAATCTTGGATTAAATTTGTTCCCTTAACCCAAATTTTTTAGGTTGTATAAAAGGCGCCATAAATGCGATTACGCGACCCGTATCCGAGCGATCGCAACCAGAGTTGTTATCAAATCTCCAAGAGTTGGTTGCAGAGTGATGCCAAGAAACACTAAATACTTAAAATTGCCAATCTATGGCATAAACAAAAGCTAAAGTTAAGCTGAGTACAAGGTGTTCGCCTCCATCTTCTAATAGAGAGAAAACTGAATAGAGCAGCTCATTATTGTTAACCATAACTTGCAGTAAATCAAAAATAATACCTGGAACACCTAAAGTTAATAGAAGTAGAGTCAAAACATTACTGTATTTTCTTGATTGATGTTTTGCCCTCACATAACCCCATGCAATAAATAAAAAGAAACCTGTGGCTACTGCTGTAGAAAATAAAACTTCACCGAAATCTACAGATCTTAAGTTTAATACTTCTTGAAACCCAAAGAAGTTGCTAACTACAGCACCAATCTTTTCATGAATTCTTAAAGCATCATCAAGCAGTAAATAGCCATAAAATAAACTCCAGAACAAAAAAACTATTTTTTTTCTTTGCCAGTAACCAAAGCCTAGAAGCAACATAATCCATAGTTCTTTAATATACTGAAATATTTCTCCATAGCTTTGGTCTTGAGTCAGTAGTAGCAGATGATCATATAATACAAATTTATCTAGGATTAAGCTTGAAAAGGGAAAATCAGGAAATGTACAAATTAAATATAATGTGATAAATACCAAATCGGTAATTAATAATAAAATTA
>JBCCDL010000654.1:0-4009 GCA_039030815.1 Cyanobacteria bacterium P01_A01_bin.83
ATAGTCATTAGGTTCTCCTGCCGCCCAGTTACGGTAACTACTATTTTCACCGCTAACCCACTGAAAATTACCTTCTTGATTCCTATCAGTTAATCCAATCCAAAGACGTTCAGTACTACTAAAAGTTTGCTTAAGCCAAGTTTCTTCAGCAGCATTATTGATGGTAACTAAATTGCCACCTAGACTTTCTGCTTCTGCTTGGGCTTGTGACCAAGATAAAGAACCAGAAGTTAATTGATACTGGTTCCCGTTATATATTGGCAACACCGAATTAAAAGTATCTTGTGCCGTAGCAGAGATCGCAATATTCGCCTCAATATTGCCTGTAGTTACTTCTAGATTCCAATCTCCCCCTAAATAACTATGACCTGTTAAATCATTGGAAGCTGCAATATCGGCATCAGTTAAGTGACTTAAATTGCTCACAAAATCAAGTCCAGTAGCCCCCGCTGCAACGTTGCAACCATACAGTAAAATATCTCCATTCTCTGTAAGTGAATCAGACCAATTAGCTAATTGAGAACTATAGTTTTCTAAATTATCAGTGTTTAGTTGGACTGAGCCTAATTGTAAAGAAGCCGTATCGCCGTGAGTAATGATTTGAATACTATCAAGTTGACTATAATTGCTTAAAACTTCGCTTATTGCTTCGATCCCATTTTGAGTAGAATCGATCATAACAACATCAGCATTATCGATTCCTAAAATGAGAGTTTGATAATTATTAATACTTGAATCGACAAACAGAAGACTAGAATTACTTTCTGTGGCCAAATTTAGCTCATTAAAAGAAATATTACTCATTTATAATTACAAATAATTGTTAATATCTAAAGCTTGATAGTTCTCAAGACATTTTTTAAATTACTTTGTAATTATACGGATAATTTAAAGACTTGTTTTTGAAATTTATAACAAGATCTGGCTTAGTTTATGAATAAGAATTAAAGTATTTTAAAATAACAATCCATTAGGAACTGTCAATCCTTGCAGAGACTTCTGGGATACAGTTAAATTTTTACCTTGAATCAGTACACCAAATCCTCCCAAACCTGTAGGTTCAATTAGCTGGTGTAAAGCATCACGACGTTTAAATATTTCTGAAATATTATATTTGCCACTGGAAAGCTCATTTAGGCGATCGCCCAGACCTAAAGCCATTAAAAATAGTCCTTGTTGAGTAAAGCCAATGGTTTGTAAGTTAGATAGTTCACCTTGGCGTTGGAGGGCAGTAAAATCAATATGAGCAGTCAAATCTTGATAACCTAAATTTACATAGGGGTTGTGATGATGGCGATGTTGATAGTAACACTTTAAAGTTCCTTGACTGCGATTCGCTCTATAATAACGTTCGGCAGTATAGCCATAGTCAATGGTGAGCAGATAACCTTGTTTAATTTTACTAGCGATCGCTTTAATCCAGTCTAAAGCTTGCAGATTTACTTCAGAACGATAGCCGTCGATATATTGGGGTTGCAATAAATCAATGCCAACTAGATTAAAATATTGAGTCAGTTTTGCTGTAGATAACTCATCGATTGTTTCGGCTAATTGATCATCTTTTATTGTTAAATAAACTTCTTGGAGTTGATTATCCTGTTTAGTAATTAGATGAACAGGAAAAGCATCCACTAGCTCGTTAGAAAAAATACACCCTTCAATACTGTTTTCAGGGATATCCTCCAGATCTTTCCAGGTAACTGATAGTTCAGTACAAGATTTAAGTAATTTCTGCTGCTGTTTGATTAAAGTTGGTGATTGCTCGATGATCGTGTAAGAAATTGCTTCAATTAGAGCCTGTTCATTGCTATTAAGGAAAAAGCGAACAATATCTTGAGCTAGTTCTCCATTACCTGCGCCCATTTCCACTACCGCAAAAGGATTCGGACAGCCTAATTTGTGCCACATTTCTCTCAACTGGGTTGCGATTAATTCACCAAAATCCTGACCTAAAGAAGCAGAAGTAAAAAAATCACCACCAGAACCAATGGGAACTATTCCCGAGTTATAGTAGCCAAAATCTTGCTCATATAAGACAGTTGCCATATATTGAGCAAAAGTAATTCGCTGACTACTAGAAGAATTAATCTTATTCAGAAGGATTTCCCGTAACTTGTGGCAATTACTAAATTCTGACAAATTCATGTTCAAATTACGCCTGTCTTGAAACCATATCTCTCATTATGCAACTAAGCGGACTATTCTCAAGGTGTCACATCCATACTCGGTTTTGACAATGATTGATGTAAGCTGTGGGGGAACTTAATTATCTTCTATATGATTGTGTTCTGAGTTTGACTGTACTTGAATTCTGAATGATGAGATATGGTATAAACCGATTTAATTAATCCAAAGTGAATGAGTGGTTTAAAAAATAAGATTAAAGCAGCTACCTTAGTCGATCTACTTCGGATTCGGGCCCATGAACAACCCCACCAGCCGATTTACAATTTTTTGGTGGACGGAGAAAGGGCAGAAATTAGCCTGACATATAGTCAACTTGAGCAAAAGGCTCAGGCGATCGCCGCATATCTTCAATCTATCTGTTCGCTTCAAGATCGAGTTTTATTGCTATTTCCTGCGGGATTAGATTACATTACTGCTTTTTTTGGTTGCCTTTATGCGGGAGTAATTGCGATTCCTGCATATCCTCCTCGACCTAATCGTTCTTTAAACCGAATTCAAAATATTCTCCGCAACGCCGAAACTAATCTGGCTTTAACTAACCGCGAAACCTTACAGGGTTTAGAAAGGCAGTTGTCACGCTCTAGTCAACTACAAAATTTGCGCTGGATTACTACGGATACTCTGGAAGATAACTGGGGGCAAAGCTGGTATCAGCCTAATCTTAGGTCAGATGATATTGCTTTTTTACAATATACTTCTGGTTCCACCGCCGAACCCAAAGGAGTCAAAATTGCCTACAATAATTTACTGCACAATTTAACGGCAATTCATCGCTGCTTTCAACATTCCGAATACAGCAGAGGGGTAATTTGGCTTCCTCCATATCACGACATGGGTTTGATTGGGGGAGTGCTTCAACCTTTATTTGGCAATTTTCCCGTAACCTTAATGTCGCCGCTAATGTTTTTACAAAATCCATTGCGCTGGTTACGTGCTATTTCTAATTATCAGGCAAGTACCAGTGGCGGCCCTAACTTTGCCTATGACCTGTGTATTCGCAAATTTAAACCAGAACAGCTAACAGGACTGGATTTGAGTAGTTGGAAAGTAGCCTTTAATGGGGCAGAGCCAATTAATTATGAAACTATCCATAAATTTGCCACCACATTTGCGACCTATGGATTCGATCCATCAGCATTTTATCCTTGTTACGGGATGGCAGAAGCGACTCTAATTATTTCAGGAGGCTCCCGTAAAAGCGCAGTAGTGACCAAAAGTGTTCAAGGTAAAGCCTTAGAACAAAATAAAATAATCAGTGCTGCTCAAGACGAATCTTATCCCCGCACCTTAGTTAGCTGTGGTCAAAGCTTAATCGATCAGAAAATTGCGATCGCCAATCCTGAAACTTTAGCCCACTGTAAACCAGGGGAAGTAGGTGAAATTTGGGTTTCTGGCTCTAGTATTGCTCAGGGTTATTGGAGACAGTCTGAGATAACTGAATCGACTTTTAATGCTTATCTACAAGATACACAAGAAGGACCTTTTTTACGAACTGGAGATCTTGGCTTTATCGATCAAGGAGAGCTATTTTTTACAGGTCGTCTTAAGGATATGATTGTCATTAAAGGTCGCAATCATTATCCCCAAGATATTGAGAAAACAGTTGAAGAAACTAACTCTTGGATTCGTCCTAGCTGCGTGGCTGGCTTTTCGGTAAGTATCCAAGGAGAGGAAAAATTAGTTGTCTTGGCAGAAGTTGAACGTCGCTATTGGAGTAACAATCGCTCTAGCGCTAAATCTAACGGTAAGACATCCGACCCCGAGATAATCTCTGTCAAAGATTTAACTCAATCGATTAAAAAAGAGGTCGCTAAAAATCACG
>JBCCDL010000655.1:0-4002 GCA_039030815.1 Cyanobacteria bacterium P01_A01_bin.83
ACCGCACTGCTTCACCATTACCCACGAGCAATTTAATAGACTTGTCGGAGTCAAACTTTGTACGACTATACAATTACGATGTGGCAGCATTTGTCTGACGCTCGAACATTTTTCTGAGTACAGTAGCAGGATCGATATATCCCCCGTTATGCTTCAATACCCAATGGAGATGGGGACCAGTTGTTCTGCCTGACATTCCAATGCGACCAATTCTGGCACCTGCGGGAATTTCTTGACCAAGAGCAATTTGAATTCCTCCATCTCGGTCGAGCAAATATTTGCCATTGCGGGAATCATCTACATGTCCCTCCATATGACAATAGACATGCTCCCATTCTCCAGACTGAATGGTTAAAGATGTGCCGCAAGCAGTATTGTCTGACAAGTCAGTAACTCTGCCACCCCACCAATTACGAATATAGCTACCACGGGGGGCTGCTAAGTCTAAACCATTATGAAACTGGCGTTTCCCAGTTATGGGAGATATGCGATAACCATAACCAGAGGTGTATGATTGGAAATTCTCCACAGGGAAAGAACCTCTGTCCCAAACTGCTGCTGAAACATCTTGTGCAAGCAAGTTTTCTGCCGTCAAATCTGATGCTTGGAGAGGGGGGTTACTCCAGTGATTAATTACTAAAGTTAATAATAAGGTCGCGGCAGCAATAACCAGCAAGCGACTTAAGGGAACTATTTTGCTGTAGATCATGTAATGAGTGAGAATTATCGATGGTTAATTTACGCTTACTAAGTCTTGTTTATATTTAGTAGTCCTAATATCGCTTCGCTTAAGTACGAAATAGTAAGTAACAAAGGCGCTTAGTTCTAAGGGCATAAATGTGAGGTTTCCTCACATTGTTAAGGACACGAGTGCTTGCCCCACCCGCAGGGTTCGTCGGGTAGTAGGAATTTAAATACAGTCAGGATTTTAACTAAAACAGATGGTTACTTGATTTACGCCTAGGTTTACTAGTCGAGGGAATACAAAGCAAAATTCTATTGATTATTATTATCAAAAAAATAGATAACTTTTGAGTAACAATTATCTCCACAATCACTTCAAGTTTGCGGCGAGCTATTGAATCTAGTTATCTTTACGAAGTCGTGATGTCAACCCCGCGCTGAAAGCACGGAGTCTCTTTGATCAAATATACTTTCAATTTTATAGACCAGCAATGTTCAATCAGGTATTTATACCAAGAGCAATAATACCTTTTGGCACAATAGTATTATTTAAAGTTTTATTGAAAAAAATTAAACATTTTTAATCTAATTAAGATAAATTAAAATAAGTAGTTAAAAATATTATGCGAATAGACATCATCCCCTTTTCTTTTGAAATTGACTCAGTTAGTTTGGCTAGTAGCTGTATCTGGTCTCTTGCTCTGTATATTGGTTTGGACTCAACTAGAACCTGGATTAGCACTCAATTAGAGCGATGGTTTAATTTTGCTGAGGGATGGTTGTATACTTCGTCTGAAGAGTTTGAGGAGACACGACCTGCAAGAGAATCCCAGAATGCCTTTTATGCTTCTGTGTTTAGCATTTTTCCGTTCTTGGTTGCAGGGGCAGTTGTTAACTGGCTAACGGATATCAGCTTTGGCGGCAGTAGTTGGGCGATCGCTCTTGGTCTAATGACTTGTGCTATTTGCGGCTTGTTTGCTTTAGCTAATCAAGATTACGATGATGAGGACTGAGATTATAAGATACTCAATCCTCCTGTTTAGATAATATTTAATCTATTCGTATAGCCAGGATTTTCTCACGGGTTCCCAGTCTACAAGTTCTGATTCATTAAACCATAGTGCAACTTCATCTTTGGCTGTTTCTGGGGCATCAGACCCATGAATCAAATTACGTCCGATACTGACTCCTAAATCGCCTCGAATTGAACCAGGGGCAGCGGAAACGGGATTAGTGGCACCGATAATGTTTCTGGCAGCAGCAATTACATCTTCGCCTTCCCAAACCATAGCAATTACGGGAGCAGAAATAATAAAATCAACTAAGCCTTTAAAGAAAGGTCTTTCTTTATGCACATCGTAATGTTTTTCCGCTAATTCACGGCTTACCTGCATCATTTTCATTCCCACGAGGGTAAACCCTTTGGATTCAAAGCGATGGATAATTTCTCCTGTGAGATGACGCTGCACGCCATCGGGCTTGATCATGATAAAAGTGCGTTCCATAATCTCCTCAATAATTGGTTACAAAATTTAGTTAAAAAATGTCACAAGTTTCAGAGTAACCTAGATTGTTCTCTTTTTAACTTTTGATTTGGTTGATATTAGTATTAGTTGACTATTTATATGAAGCACGATCATGTTTGCTACCAAGGAATAGCTAGATGACTGGTGAGTGGGGATTAGCGATCAAGTGTTATTCTTAATTCCTTATTCCTAATCCCCGATTTGTATCATTCTCTTTCGTAATTGAGATTACTGATTAGATTCGCGGTAACGTTCTAAAGCTAAGTTAACTAGACGATCTACTAATTGAGGAAAAGCAACTCCACTATGCGCCCACAGTTGGGGATACATACTGGTAGCTGTAAATCCTGGCAAGGTATTGATTTCATTAATGAAGATTTCTCCTGTATCTTGTACGTAAAAGAAATCCACTCTCGCCAATCCTGCCGCATCAACTGCAACAAAAGCATCAATTGCCATAGACTGAATGCGATCGCTTATTTGGGTAGGTAAATCCGCAGGGATATGTAGCTGGGCTGCGCCTTCGGTGTATTTTGTTTCATAGTCATAGAAGTCGCTATCAAAGGTAATTTCTCCCACCACAGAAGCTTTAGGCTGATCGTTACCCAATACAGCACATTCTACTTCCCTAGCGTTAACACCTGCTTCAACTACTATGCGCCGATCATAACTAGCGGCATTATCTAAAGCGTCTTCTAATTCTTGACGCGATCGCACTTTAGCAATACCTACCGAAGAACCAAGGTTGGCTGGTTTGACAAAGCAAGGATAGTCTAATTTGGCTTCAATATCGTCGCAAAGCTTGGGAAATATACAGGGACTGGAATAGACCTGGGATCTATTAACGGCTACATAGTCTACCTGGGGCAAACCTGCTTGGGTAAACGCCATTTTCATCGCGATCTTATCCATGCCCAAAGCCGAACCCAAAACCCCTGAACCGACAAAGGGAACCTTCATCAGGCTAAGTAAACCCTGAACGGTGCCATCTTCTCCATTAGGACCATGTAAAATCGGGAACCACACGTCGATATCGGCATAACTATTTTGTCCTGCGAAGGATAGGGAAGAAAAGCCCGTTGTTACTAAGGTACTAGCATCTTCTTTGTTGGCAGTGTTTTCCTCGGTTAATAATAAAGGCTGCCCAGAAGTTAAGACCTGCTGCGCCAGATTACTAGGTTGCCAGGTTCCATTCTTGTCAATATAAACGGGTAGAATATCATATTTACTTTGATTATCTCCTTGGGCTAGTGCGGTTGCGATCGCCTTAGCCGAAGCAATTGAAACTTCATGCTCTCCTGAACAACCACCAAATAGTAAGCCGACTGTTTGTTTTACCATGTCATATCCCCAAAATCTCATCAGTAATGCTACATCATCTATTGGTTTTTGGGGATAGTTTCTAATTGCTTCGAGCTAATTTATTTACTGATAAAGTTGCACAATTCCTGTAATATTATCGTCACCATATCCCTGTTCGATAGCTTTGGCGTATATTTTTTGGGCTGCCCCTATTAAAGATAATTCTGCCTGATCTGAAGATAAATTTTTCATAGCATAAGTTAAATCTTTGTTTACCAACTCAATCGGAAACAAAGGAGCAAAATTACTCGATAGCATAGACTTGACCGCGATTGTAGCTGCGGGACTACATATGGGAGTAGCAGTTAAAATCTCCAAGCAATGGGCTTGGTCTATTCCAGATTGAGAAAGCAGATTACTAATCTCTCCCCAAGCAGATACTTGAATCGCAAATAAAGAATTTACTGCTAATTTAATTGTCATTCCGCTA
>JBCCDL010000656.1:0-4001 GCA_039030815.1 Cyanobacteria bacterium P01_A01_bin.83
CATTCTGGTAAGAGTGGGATTGTCTAACACTGCCAAGCGAGTGCTTAACTCTTCGTCACTGGCATCAAAGTCTTCCAAGATTGGTTTGAACTCTAGCTGAATTTTCTCAGAGGTTAAATTATCTTTAACGGTGGTAGTTAGATAGTTTTCCACCTCTACCATTAGCTCAATACTCTTTTCTCTGGTCTGTGCCGCTTCTGCTGCGGCAATTACTTCTAAGCGAATTGCGTCCAGTATATTAGCAGTGCTGCGAATTTGCGATTGAGACAACAGACCTTTTTGCTTCAAGACTTCAGCAAAATCTGCTCGATTAATCTGTCTAAGTTCGTTAGCAACAGTTTGCGGATCGGCAGCAGGGTCGTAGATTAAATTGCGAAACTGGCGATCCAAATGTTGTTGCTTAAGCTGCCAGGGATAAGCATTAAGCAAATAATTTTTAATATCTTTCTTAATTGTATTTTCAGTCGCTTCTTTAATTCCTACCTGAGATGCTACCTTGTCGGTTTGTTCTCCAAGCTGTCCCTGTAGTTTTTGTAACTGGTTAGTAATTTTATCGACATCAAAATCTGATAAGTCGGTTCTGCCCATAACCATGCCCACCAGACTGTTCATCCCCACAGTGGCTACTTGAGTAAGAGGGTTAGTAGATTGGGATTGACGATTTTTTGAGATCTCGCCGATTAAAGAATCTATCTTTTCGCCAAAATCTGTACCAGTAAGCTGTTCTCTGGTAGCAGTTTTAACATAGCTAGTCAGATCATCAATAGGATTGCCAGAAGGCTTAACTTTCTTGGTAGTTTTACGCCAAACCGACTCTAACTTGCTGGCAATGCGGTCTGCATCCTTTTTCGATAAATCACTGCGATCGCTGAGTAATTGCAAAAAGGTGTTGCGGTCAACATTACGAATGCTATCACTGTTGATAATCTCTTGGAGATTTTCATCATCGAGTAACTGTTCAAAATCCTGAGCAATCTGGTTTACGTCTATTCCCGCAGGTTTAACCGACTGCAAAAAGTCTTCAACATTCTCGCGCATTGAAACAGGATCAATCGCCATACCTAATTCTTTTCTAACCGCTGCTGCTGCCGCCTCAGCCGTGTTTACCACCTGCTTGCTGGCTGCACCAGCACCCAAAGCCGCAGTGGCAGTACCTAATATTGCTTGCATTCCTGAAGTAGCAGTGCTGGCAACCGAACCTAACAGGGAACCAACTGCACGAGAACTCAATAGCATCATCGATGCGAAAAAAGCTGCCCAGATTACTAAACCGACAATTGCCCCTGATAAAGGTGCGACAAATAAACCCAGCTTAACTGCTAAAAAACTAGCAATAAATAAAGCTAAAGTGACGCTGATCAAGGTTCCTATCCCTACCATCATCCCCACTTTCTTAATCGTGGTGCCAAATCCATCTGAACTATCATCATCGTAGTCAGAACTCGAACTAGAACCACTGCCCCCCGCCATAGATATCCCAGCGGCAACACCCAGATTTGTAAACAGTAGTTGTAGAGCAAAAGCTAATATTAAACCTGCAATCAATGCCGCAAAAAACTGAGGACCACTATTGATAAATGAAGCATCCTGAATTGCTTCTAAATCTGGTTCTCTTTCGATTATTATTCCCTGCTGCGCTAACAGCATTATTCCGTTCTCAAACACGATTATTTCCCTTAATAATTAATCTGATTGCAACTGAAGTAAACCGCCTATTTTCAGAGCTATTACTTCAATGAATTAAGCTAAAATTATGACTTTTTGAATAATTCCTAACAAAACACCTATCAGTGTTTCACATTAGGATAAACGATATCTATTGGGGGCACGTCCTACTTTTGATAGGTAATTAAGTAAATAATTAGTAATACATATTGGCATCTATTATTTTCTTTCTCTAGATAGATTAACTCTCCTGTGGCTTTCACTTATGCTGAATAGTAACAAAATATACGAAAAGTCTTTTACAGGAGACAATTAATTATGAGTACACAAGATAGAGCAGAAGCTACAGCTAAGAATATAGAAGGTAAAGCACAAGAGGCTATGGGTAACGTAACTGGTGACAAAGCTGACCAGGCAGAAGGTAAAGCAAAACAAGCTGAAGCATCAGCTCAACATGCAGTTGAAGATGGAAAAGATGCAGTGAAAGACGCTATTGACTAATTATTAGCTTTGTTTAGGTTTATTGAGAAGGAAACTTAATTTTCCTTCTCAATTTATTATTCAAAACTACTAGTAAATAGTTAAACGATAGGAGCGATATTTTATGAAAAATTACCTTAATAAATTTCGTAGTATAGTTATTACTACGCTGTTAGTGTTGACAGTTGCAATTACAGCTTCTTGTTCTTCTAGCACTACTGCTACTTTGCCCAGCGCTACATTGGATCAAACTAGTACATATGCTCAGTTAGAAAGGGGCGACAGCGTTGCTGGTCAGAAATTTGGAGATTGGGTTGTCAGTACCAGTCAGGGATTAATTAAAGATGCTTATGTTCGTGACAACAATAAGTTAGGCGTTGTTATTACAGAGCAAGTAGAGCCTACAGAAGTAAAAGATTTAGCTAGAGCTTTGGCAATGGGTTTTAATCGGAATTTTCCCGACCAAGATTTGACTGTCTTGGTGTATGCACCAGATAAAGAAAGAATTTTGACGGCAAAGTATGACGTGCAGTCCAACCAAATTGAATACCAAGGGTAGTTCAACTAAAACTACGGCTCGTATTTTACTGGGCTTTTCACACGAGTAGACTACAAAAAGCTAATAGCTAAAAGCTAACAGCTAATAGCTACGAACTAGCTGATTAAAAACGGAGTTTATTCAATTGAAAACGGCTGTAAGAGTTAAATCAAAATTAAATTAATTTAGGAGCAAGACTATGTCCAGCAGTGACAGATATAAAAGGCAAATAATGAGCGATTTGGCAGGTGGCAATGTAGAGTCTCTCGGCAATACTCCCGCCAATGCTAATGACTACGACAACTTCGATGACTTTGCCAATCGTTCCAGCAGAGAAGAAAGACGCGGTTTATTTAGTCGTGCCTTCCATCATGATAACGTGCCGCCACAGCAAATGGAACCAGAACTACAGCAAGCGATCGCTCAAATTAAACCTAATGAGCGAGATGATGTAGCTAGAGAATTTTTTAAACACCTCGATAAAAGAGGATTAAGCGAAAGAGATCTAGAAAAACAATTAGGTTTATCTACTCACCGTGCTAATCGCATGAATGCTGATGACGTGAGTAAGTTAGCTAGTTTTACCTACCATTCTCATCCTGATATTTTCCAAGAGGTAATGGCAGATCAACCAGCGTTGATTAAGTTTTTAAGTAACCCTCTAGTAGGTGCAGCTTTAGGTGCAGTAGCTTCTAAATGGTTGCGTCGTTAATTTCTTTAAAGATTGAGATTTGTTAATTATATAATGGACGTTTGTTAAGCGTCCTTATTTTTTTGCTAGTAGATTTTAATCAGAAATTTTAGTTGTATAGTCGTTTTGAATAGTTTTTGAATATGTGAGTTCTTCTTTCTAGGGAATAGGGAATAGGGAGTAGGGACTTAGGAGAGAAATCTATCATCCCCAATTCTTATTTGGAACGACTATATTTTGTATTTTTCTTACTTATCAAGAGATTCTAGTTTTTAACAGCTTTTCCTATGCTAATTAACCATATTGTTAAAGAGCGATTATAATCAACGCTATCATACAGAAATTAGAACTTAAATTCTCGATGAATCCTTGGAAAATTATTTGGCAAAGCTATCATAATACAGCTACCTTTAGCAAAATCTTTACCGATATACTCAAAAGAGCAACATGGTTTGATAGATTTTTTCTGATTCTTTGCATTATTGGAATGTTTGGGAGCTTATTATTAGATCTTATTTTTGACAAGAAGTTTTGGTCATTATTGCTATTATGTGTATCTGAAGTTTCTTTATTATTTAAGTTTGGAAATTTGAAGCGCAATCTAGTTCTTCTAGAATATGGCGATCC
>JBCCDL010000657.1:0-3996 GCA_039030815.1 Cyanobacteria bacterium P01_A01_bin.83
AGAAAATGAAAAAAGACCTGGATGTATATCGAGGTAGTTTGGAAAAAATGACTCAGCTACTCAAGGTCATCGAAGATGTTTTGGAGGCAAGCCGCAAAAAACGGGAGAAAAGAGCTAACCAACAGCAATCAGCCCCAGCAGCAGAAGCCACGGAGGCGACAGAAGAAGCAACGGCAGAATAGAAATCATGCACTGGCTAAACATATTGATTTGCTGCAATTCGGTTGTTAAAAATAGATTTAGATATCTCTATAACTAAGGATGTACGGGTTAACTGAGGTCAGATAAGATAGGGAATTGCAAAATTGATCCACAATTTTATAAATAATTACCAGCATTTACTTCAAGTTGTGTTCCCCTATCTTAGTTAGTTTGACTTTGATCATATTCACTTAAACTCAAATTACTAATTTTGTTGATGATCTCAGTTGGATTCATCGATTTAAGCAAGTATTCGTCCACCCCGCAGTCAGTAAACTTCTGCCATTCTTTGTGTTCAGAGCGATCGCTTAGTAAAGCTACTTTAGTATCTCCAGCCAGTGAAGTATGAGCAATAGCATTGATCACATTTTTTACGTCGATCACCGAACAGTCTTGATCGATAATCACAATTCTCGGCTGTAGTAATTCAATTTGATCAATTGCCATAGCAGAATCTGTTAACCAAACTACCTGATATTGAATCGTGTTGAGCAACTGGCAAATAAAAGTAGCACTAGTATCATCTTCGCTAACCAAGACAATTATTTGAGAATCTGACTTATTGTAGGAGGCAGCATTTGATCTAACTAAGGTATTTGTTGGCGGAGTTGTTTCAGGTAAGTAAACCGTAAAGATCGAGCCTTGTCCTACTTCTGACTCTATCTCAATGGTTCCACCATGGAGTTCAATCAGTTTTTTAGTTAATGCCAAACCCAAACCCGCGCCCCCATGAACCCGTTGGCGGAAATTTTCAATTTGCTTAAATTTTTCAAATAAAATCGGGATTTCTGATGGGGCAATACCGATTCCCGTATCTTCAATCTGAAAAACAACCTGATGTTTTTCACGCCAGACTCTCAGTACAACTTCACCTTGGGCAGGTGTAAACTTAATGCCATTGCTGATGATATGAAACAAGATTTCCTTCAATCTCACTGCATCGGCAAAAAAGTAATCTTGTTCTGGGGTGATTTCAACTTGAGAATAGAGAGCAATTTCTTTTTGAGCAGCACTTTCCTGTAGTAACTGCAATGAATGCTTCACCACCTCAGTTAACGAAAGCTGCTGAATATTGAGTAGATGCTTTCCTGACTCCACATCAGAAAACTCTAGGATATTGTTAATTAATGCCAGTAAATGTTTTCCACTTTGCTGAATTAGATGCAAATATTCCTGTTGCTTTTCTGGCGGCAAGGATATTTTTTCTTTAGTAGATGACCACTGTAGTAAGGTACTAGACAAGCCAATCACACAAGTTAGAGGGGTACGTAGTTCATGGCTCATACTGCCCAAAAAATCGTGTTTTGATTTACTAGCCGCCTCGGCAGCAATCAAGGCATCTTTGAGCTGTTGTGCTTGCATCTGCACCTGCTTTTCCAGCAATTGTTTTTGATGATGCAACTGTTGATAAGACTGATGGTTATAAATTGCGATCGCAATATATTCTGTAATCTGACGCAAAAATTGAATATCTTGATGATGCCAGGTTCTTGGTACACATTGATGAGCAATAATCAAACCCCACAAATTGCCGCGAATCTTGATTGGCATAACCACTTTGGCTTTTACCTGAAACTTTGCCATTAGCGACTGTAAACAGGGGTTTAGGTGATCAGCCGCATCCACATCATCAATGACTAAGCTAAATCCTTGGTAATACTTATTTCTACAGCCTTGAGATTCATGCCAGCAATTTTCTGACTGATGATAGAGAGTTGAAGCGATCTGGTCGTTTTTTCTGGCTTCGTAGGTGATAGTATCTACCAAGTTCGCTGATCTGGAGTTGAGCTGGTTAGATTCAAGGGGAACATTTAACTGATAAATAAGTAGCCGATCTAATTTCAATAAACTACGGCTATGGCTAATAGTGGTTTGAATAATCTCTGACAAATTGAGATTTTGACTAATTTGAATCTTAATCTGGTCAAAAATACGTTCCTGTTCTACCTGGTATCGAAGTAATTTTTCCATGGGAGTTGTGGATAGACTAGATTGGTGATCGGCATACTCTATACTATTAATCAGCAATTTAACTGCTTTAAACGCAAATTCGTCTGAATTACCGCTATTGTTAGTTAATTTGGCAAAAATATGGGTCTGTATCTGATTGAGCCAGGTTTGGTTAGTGGCTAAATCTAAACTGTTTACTAACTGAGTTAATTCATCAATTATCGTTTTTTGGTCAAAAACTACGCTAACTCGATATGTGTTCGCGTTTTCCCCTGGTTCCTGCCGTAAGAAAGCATTGAACTGGGGGTTGATCAACAAAAAAAATCTCTCTGTAGTTAGCCTGTCTACTTTTAATTTTTGTCCCTCGGGATTTAGAGAATCATTTTCTAGTAACTTGAATAAATAATTTTCTGTAACCAAAAATGTTTCATGATTGGCTGCTGTTAGCCACAGTTGAGTAAGCTGCTGCCAAACATGTTCATCAACAATTTTTTTCAAGACTATAGAAGATGAATAACTCGACACAATTAATAAAATATCAGCCTATAGTATGATTTTTTTCTATTTATCTAGCTTGGCTTATTTTGATTGTCTTTAGTCTGAACCGTAATTATTTCTCAAGATTAGATCAATAAAACTATGCACAAACTTGCTTCATTGCCAGGGGGATGGAATCCAAATACAGAAGGAGTAATATTTGTTGAACAATCCCCCGCACCTATTATTTTTCTAACTTATGCTGATACAGATATTCAATCTCTAGCTAATGCATCTGATTTTTTAGAACAAAATTTTCCAGAAATTCGGGTGGTTAACTTATTAAATTTACAGCAACAACTCAGTATAGATACGTATGTTGAAAATGTTATTTCAAGAGCCAAAGTAGTTGTCATAAGATTGTTAGGTGGAAGTAGTTATTGGTCTTACGGTTTTGAGCGCATCAAAGAAGCAGCAGAATTAAGCAGGATTGCTTTATTTGTCATACCTGGAGATAATGCACCCGATCTTGATCTAATCAGTCATTCTACAGTTTCTTTAACTGCTGTTAATCGGTTGTGGCAGTATTTACTCGAAGGCGGAAGAGAAAATTATGTCAATGCCTTAAAATTTCTTAGCGATACTTGTTTGGATACAAAATATCAGCCTGAGCTTCCACAATCTATTCCTGAATTGGGTCTATATCAGTGGCGTAATCCAAGAACCAACAATTCTCTAAAATTACATAATTTCAAGCTTAATGATCAGCTTCTTTATAATTGTGTAATTTTATTTTATCGCTCTCATTACTTAGCAGGTAATACAGCCCCAATCGATCAATTGTGCCAGTCAATAGTAACTCTAGATCTTGCTCCATTGCCAATATTTATTTCTTCATTAAGAAATATAGAATTACAGCAACAACTATTAGCTTTACTACAAAAAAGTCCAATAAGAGTATTATTGAATACCACTAGTTTTTCGGTGGCAAAAATTGGAGAGTCTTCTCAATTAAAATTTTGGCAACAGCTTGATATACCTGTTTTACAAGTAATTTTAAGTAGTAGCACTCAAGAACAATGGCTCTCTAGCGATCAAGGATTGATGCCCCGTGATGTAGCCATGAACGTTGCTTTACCTGAAGTTGATGGCAGAATAATTACCCGCGCCATCTCTTTTAAATCAGCCCAAACCTGGAACAAGCGACTAGAAACCAATGTCGTTGTCTATCAACCACAAAGCGATCGCCTGGATTTTGTAGCTGAATCGGCTGCTAAGTGGATTGAGTTGGCAAATACACCGCCTCAAGACCGCAAAGTGGCGCTAATTTTGGCTAATTATCCCAATAAAGATGGTCGCATTGCTAAC
>JBCCDL010000658.1:0-3992 GCA_039030815.1 Cyanobacteria bacterium P01_A01_bin.83
AATATCTCTTAACTCAAAACCCGATTTCTAGATTGAGAAGATATTGCCTGGTTAAAAAAATTACTTAGTATAGGTAATCACAAGCCATATGAATGGCAAACAGGGGAATTAGAAGAAGAACCATTAATTAAAATTGCTCCAGAACAGGGAGTTACAACCATATCGCATTAAAAGTTTCTATAGATTACTACGGTATCCTCAATTTGACTCTACCAAAGTCGGAAGAAGAGAAAAATAAAGTAGTGAAAGTAAATCTTCTCAAAGAAGAAGTTGCCGAATAGTCTGACAAGGATAACGAACCGAATCGAATAATCTAACAGTCAAGCCCAGTTACGTTAGTTGTAATCGGGCTTTTTCCTTTATATATAGCAAAAAATCAATTTTTACACCATATCTCGCAGTGTTTCTAGAGAGAAAGTTTGATCGTTGAAAACAAACAGCTCTACATTGGTATAGGACATAGTTGCCGAATCAAAAGTAATATCAATAGAAGTTAAATCCTTACTGCCGAAGGTAATTAGGCTATCGTCATAGTCAAGTCCCAACTCAGCTACGTCATAGCCATGACCGCCATCAATATTTCCTCTATGATCCCCAAAACCACGTATTAGGTCATCGCCTTGCCCTAAATTAATTCGACCAGAACCGTCAGGATCGGAAAAACCACCCGTTAAACCATCAATAATATCATTACCAGAACCCGTATCGATCGTACCTGATGGATTGTCTATAGCAACATTTCCACCTTTGCCAAAGATAATGTCATCGCCAGAACCCGTGTTAATTTCACCTGAAGAATTAGCTATACCAGTACTGCCAAAATCATCGTTAGCAGGTTCATTTGAAATACCTGTGATAGTATCATTACCAGAACCCGTATCGATCTTACCTCTACTGCCTATCCCAATGGCAAAACCAGTACCAGAAATAATATCATTACCTTTCCCTGTATCAATTTTGCCTGATGGACGAATAAAGAAGCCGTCAAAACCATCACCAGAAAGAATATCGTTACCATTTCCAGTATTTATAACAGCATTTGGTTCAACTTGAATAGCTATAAAGCCAATACTAGAGATAACATCATTACCATTTCCAGTGTTAAGTTGACTATTATCATCGATAAAAATCCCTTCCGATTCACCATTTAAATTGATAATGTCCCTGCCATTTAAGGTGTTGACAGTCAAATTTTGGGCAAGGTTAATTGCAGTATCGTCACTAACAAAATCGCTTTGATTAGTCCATGTACCTAGTAAATTACCATTTTCATCTACCCAACCCTGCTCAGTAAGATTGATAGTCATATTCTTTCCTTTTGATAACGTTTATTAGTAATCAGATAATTACACTTATACATACTGGCGAAGATTCACCTTTGTACCTAGTAAATTAAGCGTTTGTTATAAAAGTTTATATTCAGAGTATATGACTACTTTCTATAGCTTACGATGTTGACTTGTGATATCTTGACAGCTTTGACAGTCAATCAGATACCAAACGGGAGCGAACAACTAGAGCTATTCAACTTCAGACCAGCCTATCGAGTAGAGCAACCAGAAAAGTTAATCAGTAAAGATGCTCTACTAACACTTATCCTAAAGCTAGAGTAATAGTTAGTTCGCCGATTATCGGTTATAATGGAGATCGCTTAAGAAACGCAGAGTTTCGTCATATAACGCTTCAAGATTTATCCTCACAACAAATAAGACAATTTATTCAAAAATGGCATCGTTTAATAATTAGAAATCAGGTAGACATAGAAGAACTACAAAATAGATTACAGTATGGAATAAATAATTCTTCTGCGATCGCATAACACTAAAGAACCTTCTCTCCAAACGTCAAAAGCTAAATCGAATACTTATTGACGTGCCTTTTCCGCTAAAATATCATCCATCCACGCATTAATACTTTTATGCGCTTTTTTAGCAGCCAGATATATTTGGCGATGTTTTTCAGGAGTAGTTCTAAAGGGTAACTTTCCCGAAAAAGGTTTATCTGCCTCTTCTCCTAGTTCACTACACCATGACAAATAGTCATCAACTGAGTTATGAAATTCTCGTTCTAATTCAGCAACAGTATTGCCTTTAAAGGTAATAGTATCTTTGATATCTAATACCTTACCAAACAAAATTCCTGCTGTCTCATCTATTTCTATCTGAGCCGTATATCCTTTATACTTCATAGCTTAATCTTTGAAATTAATTATCATCAGGTTTTATATCTGCATTTTCTAAAAATTCCCTAACAGCTTTGACAGCACCTTTATCAGTTTCTTTTTCTGGATGAGGTTCATGGAATACTGCCTTGACTCCGTTTAGATATACTCTAGCTCTTGAACCTTTACCTTGAGAAACTGTAGCACCAAGAGCTTTGAATAAACTTTCAATACTTGTCCATTTAATATCCGAACGAACAGGTAAAGTGAATATACCCTTCAAAGTCTGGCGTTGCTTGCTATTGATACAGGGTTTTCGGTTTATTCTTGGATTCTTAGCTTAAATTGAAGACAGTTTAATACTTTAGTCAACACCAAAAATGATATCAAATAATGATAGCATTCTTGTCCTTGAACTTGTGTAAATTATGTCAATGCTTTTTGCGATCGCTAATCGACAAAATCTGTTAATTCAAAACCCTGTTTAAAATGGCGATCGCATAGTACTAAATTACCTTCTGTCCATTCATCAAAAGCTAACTGAGCCGCAGTTTCTACTCCTGTGGCAATATCCCGTCCCGAACGACCAATTAGCAAGGTAGTATATGCCGAGAGGTCTACATCGTCTGCCAAAATCCAGTCGGGATGAATTTTACGCTCTAACATTTGCTTGATTTCGGCTATTCCTGGTAGCGGAATCGCTATTTTCTTTTGCAAACGCGATCGCACTGCGGCATCTATATTCTCGGCAAAGTTAGTAGCGCCGAGGACAAAGATATAACCGCCATGGGTACTTACTCCATCTACTTCTTGCAGGAATTGATTGACCAAGTTTTGATTTTCGAGATCCGCATCACCACTACCCATACCGCCTCGATTGGGAAATAGAGATTCCATTTCATCAAAGAAGAGGATTGCAGGAGATTGTTGACGCGCCTGGTTAAAGACATCTGCTAGGTTGCGGGAACTCTGTCCCACCCATTTACTTCTGATATCTGCGGGGGCATAACTTTTGAAATAAAGCTGTCCCACCGAAGCCAATACTCGGGCAATTTGGGTTTTACCAGTGCCAGGTTCGCCATAGAGTAAGGCACCTTTGGGCGGATTGATTCCTGGCGGCAGGTTAGCGTAATTTGCCACCAGCTTAAGCAACCTTTTTAACTCCTCCGTAATTGGTGTCGGTAAGATAATGTCGTCCCAAGTTAATTCCCCCTGGGGTGCTTTGGACTGAATTACGGTGAGAAAATGCTCCAAATTAACTGTCAAAGATTGATCTGGCAATAGGCGATCGCTGGCATGCTGTCCCACTTCACTTACAATCTGCCGAATATCTCGACCCGATTTCCCTTCTAGTAGTCGGGCAACCCTCGACCAGTCAACGTCAGGAGCAATCTGCATTTTTCCTGCAAATAACTTTAACAGGTCAATTCGCTGAGGCTGGGCGGGTAAGGGGATTTCCACCACCTTATTAAGACGCGATCGCACTGCGTTATCCACTCGCTCGACATAGTTGGTGGCACCGACGACAAACACCCCTGTAGCACTACCTTTAAAGCCGTCAAGCTCTTGTAGAAGCTGATTGATCAGCTCAATTTCATATTGCGAGACGTTGCTTTCCCGTTGCGGAAATAAAGCATCAATTTCATCGATAAACAAAATTGTCGGAGCTTCTCGTCTAGCTCTCTCAAAGGTTTGCGCCAGTTTCTTACTAGATTCCCCTACATATTGCGATCGCATTTCGGCAATGGATAGAGAAATAAAGCTACAGCCAGCGGCTTGTGCTAATACCCTTGCTACCTGGGTTTTACCCGTTCCTGGTGCGCCGTAAAGT
>JBCCDL010000659.1:0-3985 GCA_039030815.1 Cyanobacteria bacterium P01_A01_bin.83
CGCGGACGAAAATGTCTTTTTGATGGGAGTGGTATCTCGTTTAGTTGAGCAAAAGGGAATTGGCTTGCTGATGCAGATTCTTGATCGTTTTATGGCATATAGCAACTCTCAATTAGTTATCTTAGGAACAGGCGATCGCGCTTTAGAAACCCAGTTATGGGAATTGGCGGGACGTTGGAGAGGTAGAATGTCTGTCCAGTTACTTTACAGTGATGCGATCGCTCGTAAAATTTATGGCGGGTGCGATGTCTTTTTGATGCCTTCTAAGTTTGAACCCTGCGGTATTAGTCAGATGTTGGCAATGCGTTATGGCTGTATTCCAATTGTCAGAAGAACTGGGGGGTTAGTAGATACTGTAAGCCACCATGACCCAATGAATCAAAAAGGTACAGGGTACTGTTTTGATCGTTATGAACCTTTGGATCTATTTACCTGCATGGTGCGTGCCTCAGAAGGCTTTGTTTATCAAGATAGATGGCAACAATTACAGCAAAGAGCCATGAGTCAGAATTTTAGCTGGGTCAAATCGGCATTGGAATATACCAAAATATATAAACAAGTCTTGGGTCAATCAACAGATTTAACATCAGATGAGCAAAAAAATCTAAAAATGCTAGCTTCATGATTACTTGTCTGATTTGCTATTATCTCATGCTTGAATTTATAGAGGTTGAAAACTATTTTCTTTTTCTGATTGCCTAGTCATATACTTATTAATTGTATTAATAATTTTTTCGATTTCAATTGGTTTGGCAATAAAGGCATTTGCTCCTGAAACTTTTGCTCTTACCCGATCCAACACACCATCATTTCCTGTTAGGAAAACTATCGGAATATCCTTGAATTTACTTACTCTTCTTACTTGGCTACAGATCTCGTAACCATTGACAATTGGCATGCCAATATCGAGAAAAATAAAGTCTGGATTCGCTTTGATAATTGAAGGTAAAGCTTGTAAAGATTCTTGAATACTAATACAGCGGTATCCTTGTTTGGTGATAATTTTCTCCAGTATTTTACAAATTTGAGGACTATCGTCGATACAGGCTATCAAAGGCTGGCTAAGATCTACTTTTTCTTGATCTTCAGAAGATATTACGTCAATTTGAGGCGGGATAATATCTCCAATTTCAATTACGTCTAATAGACCTTTTTTCATATATGGAATCAGAGAAGATGTTAGTTGTTGTAAATCTCTACCCATCCTGAAACTCAAGTCTCTGAGAGTACGTCGACCATCTAATAATCTTAAGAAATTTTGGTAAACAACACCTGAAACTTCTTCTCTCAAACGATCTTGCCTACGCATGACTGGGGCTAGATTGGGAGAACATTTACTCAACCCTTTTTGTTGCCAAACAAGCCATTTTTGATTAGCTTCATGAAGAACTTGCTCAATATTTACCAATGAAATGGACATCTGAATATCAGATGTAAGAAATGAGGAGGTAGATGCTACTTTAGAAGAAACTTTTAACTCTTGTCTATGTTCTAGCTGTAGCAAATCAAATAAAACTTCTATCGCTCGATTTTTGACTAATTCAATTGCCTGTTCACGACCAATTAACTGACGTTCTAGCAAAATTTTAAGTACGTGATAATCACCACCATCAGCCTTACTAGAAAAATCAATCCCACAGTTATACCATTCAATTTTAGGACAATATATATCAATTAATCTTTTCCAAGAACGATAAGGATGAACACCACCACTAGCCCAGATCAACCTACCTAAACAAAGATATACTTTCCAAGTAGTTTGACTGCTTCCTTTAATACTAATTTGCCCAGTAAACTGTTTTTGTTTAAAGTATATTAATTGACTAGATAGTTTGTTTATATTATTGGCGCCCATATTATCTCTGAATTAAGACCATGAAAATCATATGTTTTCGTATTACATGATATGATGCATAAATTTATTTAAAAATCTACTAGATGATGTATAAATTTATGTTGAAAATAATTCTTATCTGGTCAAGACTAGTTTATACTTTCCATGTCTATTCATAGCCAAATTCAACTAGTAGAAACTGAATGTGGCGAAGTTGATCAAAGGAATTTATAGCTACAAAATGTTATTGGAGCAAACACATCATATACTAGCTTGACATCATAACTGTAGGCGCATTAGCAGCAGAAAACTTGTCGATAGTTTGTAATATTTTATCTACTTCTATTGGTTTAGAAAGAAAATCTGAAGCACCACATACTCTAGCCTTTACTCGGTCAAATACACCATCATTACCTGTTAGCATAATAATCGGAATCTCTTGTAGCTTAGAAACTCGTCTAATTTGAGTACATACTTCATATCCATTTAATATTGGCATGCCAATATCGAGAAAAATCATTTTAGGATTTACCGCAATTAATTTAGGTACGGCTTGTATTGGTTGTTGAATACCCAAAAATTGATGACCAGCCTTAACAATAATTTGATTCATGATCTGACATATTTGAGGACTGTCATCAATACATGCAATCAAAGACTTATTTTTGGCAGTCGACCCTTTCGGTGAATTTGCTTTGGATGAGCCTACTAAATTCAAATCAGGAACCTGAACTAATTCTAATAAACCTTGATCAATATAAGGATGAATAGATTTAGTTAATAGTAATAGATCTTTATTCATTCCTGCTGCTAAATCTCTGATACTTCGACGACCATCCAAGAGCTTAGTAAAGTTTTGGTACACTACTGCTGGAACTGCTTTTTGTAGTTCTTCTTTACTTTTGATTCGTGGGGCATGGTCTGGATAAATAGAGTCAAAGCCATGCTTAATCCAAACTGACCATTGCTGTTGCATTTGTTTAAATGCTTTTTCTAAGTCAATCGTAATTGGAGAATAGCCGCTAGTATCTCCAATAAGATTGTTCAATGAAAGTTGTTCTGCTTCTAACTCTAACGGAGTGGCTTTTTCTCTCTGAAAAAGATCAAACAATACTTCAACAATTTTGTTGTTGATCAGTTTGGCTATACTTTCTCTATTCTCCATCTGGCGTTGAAGTAGAATACCAAGATTAGCATATTCAGAGCAGCGATATTGTTCCGCTTCCTGAAAATTGACTCGTTTTGAATTATTGTCAGAACAGTATTTACTTAAATGTCTCTGCCAAGATCTCTGAGAATGAATACCACCATTCGCCCAAATTAGTTTACCGCTATCAAAGTATACTTTCCAATTGATAGGATGGCTGTCAACTTTAGTTTTGATATGAGCAATGCCAGTAAAAGATTGCTTGTTCAGATTATTTAGTAAAGCAAATATCATGTTTTCAAAGAAAATTATCTATTTACATAAACTATAAATCTCATTAATCTGCTTGGCATCGGTGGATACAAGTAAACTCACTAATTTTTGATTACGACAAGGTAGAGAAAAGCCGTGACCAATCAGTATTTGTTATTCTATTTCCTGAGTTAACAATAGAAAAATCTCGATTAATTGTAGATTCATAAAACAAGACTTCAACACAGGCATTCGCCACGTCAATACGACTTGTTTCACCATTCAGGCGATCGCCTGATTCGATGATAACAGCTTTTTCGCCATTGGTTTTTGCTCGCAATAATGTATTCAAATCATAAGAAGTGTAGGGTCCGTCAATCAGTCTAGCGGGACGGATAATAGTGTAGGGTAAACCTGAAGTTGCGATCGCTTCTTGATGCAGTCGCTGCACGGCGCTTTGCGCCGAAGCGTCGCTAGACGCGACTTGAGCCTTCGGCTCTGCGGGGGGACCCCCAAGACCGCGCTGCACCGCTTTTTCTCCAGTTAATTTGGCATCTAATACGCCAAAAGCATTGAGAATGTTGTAAGGAAACTGATCTTGACGCAGTACACCACAAGAAGAGACAAACACAAATCTGTTCAAATCTTGAGGTGCAGCAGCAACTAGATTTTTAACTCCCTCTCCATCTACTGCTTCTGGGCTATTCTCAGGTTTAAATAGATTGGCGAAATCCCATCTCAAAGAAGGGAAG
>JBCCDL010000660.1:0-3980 GCA_039030815.1 Cyanobacteria bacterium P01_A01_bin.83
GTAGTTCGTTTCCCCAAAAGTGGTTTTGGCTAAACTGCAATAGCTTTCAATCTACAGCAGATTTGGCTTTAACCGCAGGAGGAGGAATTCGGCAAGTACTATGGTGGCACGAAGAAGTTGCTCTAATTGGGATTCATTTTCAAGGTAAATTCTATGAGTTTGCCCCCTGGAATTCTCAAGTAAGTTGGCACATTGAGCCTTGGGGTAAATGGCAGCTACAGGGAAGATCAAATGATTATCAGGTAACTCTTCGTGGTTCAACAAATTTACCTGGGACATATGTACGTACACCCACTGCCCAGGGTTTAGTGTTGAACTGTCGTGATACAACTCAAGGAAAATTGGATCTGATTTTGTCTGACAATCGAGGTAATACTATTGTTGCTGCTAAGAGTAATTTAGCAGGTTTGGAAGTTGGTGGTGCGCCTTGGGATAAGGCTTGGGTAGTAAATAGATGAATTTTTTGAAAGGAAACAATAGTCTTATGCAGTAGGTAATCGACCCTCTTGTTGACCAACAGTCAAATAATGAGCTAGAGGATCAACCCCCGCAGCCGCTACGTCTGGATTGTTATCCAAGTAAAAGCTAGTATCAAAGTTTGGACTAGGATCTGCTCCCAAAAAAGAGCCAATTGAAACATAATGTTCTAATGGATTTATACTTATCTCTGATGTATTAAAGTTTTGCTCAATATAATAATCAGTATCAAAATAAGCATTGGGATCACGTCCTTCCAATGCCCCTACTGAGACATAGTGAAGTAAAGGATCGCCCTCAAAGCTTCCACCAGCCAGCGCTGTTGCCACATCAGGATTTTGCCCAAGGTAATATTCACTATCGAATAGAGGACTAGGATCTCTACCCTCAACTGCACCCGAATTTAAGTAGTGTTCTATTGAAGCCACATATTGAGCTACTCGAATGTTTCTAGGTTCAACATCTACGGCTATGCCATTTTCATCAACAATATTAATTTCAGAAGGAAGTCTAAATCTAGCATTTGTTAATTCGCTGCTTAAGCCAGCATCCTCATATCGTCCCGAAATAGCTTCAGCTACATCTGGATTAGTGTCTATGTAATATTGGTCATCAAAAATATTGAGTAAAGCTTGTGGTTTATTGAAGCTAAAAATTTCATCTCCATCTTCTTCAAGAGCGATTTTAATATTTTGTTGTGCATCTGCCCCAGAAATGGTGATTGTTGGAGAGTCTCCATCACCACTAATATTGACTCGATTTACTGATGTGTTTCCAGGAACTGTATTCCCTGTAAATATATCTACTCCATTAACGCTGATTTCATTTAATATTTCACCATCAGCAATTGAATTTGTGATATCTACTCCATTAGTACTGATTTCCTTCAATATTTCGCCATCAGCAATTGAATTTGTGATATCTACTCCATTAGTACTGATTTCCTTTAATATTTCGCCATCGGCAATTGAATTTGTGATATCTACACCGTTAACGCTGATTTGCTCTGATATTTTGCCATCAGCAACTTTATTCTCTATAAAGATATTGTCATTCATGGATTTTTAAATCTAATTTCATTTCATTGATTTTTGAAGTCGATTTTGTCAAGGTTTAAAATGTTCTGAAGGGAAAAATGGCATTATGCTGTAGGCAATCGACCCTCAGCTTGACCAGAGATTAAATAATGAGCTAGAGGATCAACCCCCGCAGCCGCTACGTCTGGATTGTTATCCAAGTAAAAGCTAGTATCAAAGTTTGGACTAGGATCGACTCCTAAAGAAGAGCCAGTTAAAACATAATGTTCTAACGGATTGAGATCTCTTTCTACTACATCAGGATTTTGCTCGACATAATAATCACTATCAAAATAAGCATTAGGATCTCGCCCTTCTGATGCTCCTACTGAGACATAGTGCAGTAAAGGATCTCTCTCAAAGCTTCCTCCTGCAAGAGCTGTGGCTACATCAGGATTTTGCTCTAGGTAAAATTCGCTATCAAACAGAGGACTAGGATCTCTGCCTTCTGCTGCTCCCGAATTTAAGTAGTGTTCAATCGAAGCTACATATTGAGCCGTAGTTGTTCTTGTTATAATTGAGTTTCCTGAACTTTCAATTATGACATTTTCATTTTCATCAGCATTAACAGAGATGGGAGGAAAAAGTTTGAATTCAGCATCAAACAAAAAGCTACTTACTCTAGCATCTTCATATAGTCCTTCAACAGCTTCAGCTATATCTGGATTTGTGTCCAGATAATACTGCTCATCAAAAATATTTAGCAAAGCCTGTGGTTTGTTAAAGCTAAAAACTTCATCTCCATCTTCTTCAAGAGCAATTGTGATATTCTGTTCTTCTCTCGGGATATTTAGATCACCGTTGTCTTGAAATATCTCGTCTTCAGGTGTACTTATTGTAAGGATATTTTCACTCATTGATTTTTTAAACCAATTTTATTAAATTTAAAATGTATTATCAAACATAATAAATGACCAAGGTTAATTTAGGTTTAATTTGAGGTTTTTATATAATACTTTTGTTTAAAGTATGTAGTATTTAAACTCATTAATTCAAAGCAAAATTTGATATTATAATTAGACCTCTTGCACGAATATGAAATTTGGTGATTTCAAGGATTGGTTTAAATTTTCTAAATAGCTTATTAAAAATAGCTTTAAGGCACTCATGAAATTATTTATGCAAGAAGTCTATTGAGTTGACTTGGTTAAAATTCGCACAAGCAGTTCAAGCTAAACATAGAGAAGAAGTAATTATTATCCCACCTCTCGCAGATAAAACTGATAGTAAATATTTGCAGAAAAATAAAGCGATTAAAAATAATCTTGATAATACTACAGACTATCAAGATTATTAATAAAAATAAAAATTATTTATTGATCTAGATCAAGAGCAATAGCTAAACAACGCTATTGGCTCAATGCTACTATTGACTATTAAAACTAGAGGTGATTATGTTCGAGAAGAGAATTGCTGAACATAACCAAAAGTTGGGAAAGATTTACTCCAGTCTTAAATTATGAATTGTTCTAAACAAATTTAAGAAAAAAATGAAAAAACCAACTTAATTCATAGTACGACAATTAATTCTTTAAGAAGATTTCCCTCAAAGTCTGTGACTTCAATTACTGTCATGTTATCTTTGATTTTTTCTTGGTATTTATAATCAGACTCAAGCAAATCTGTTTTAAGAGTTTCTAGCTGACAAAATTGTTGGATAGTTAGATTGCTCATAATCAAACCTTGATAGTAACTTTATTAAATCTTTACACTTATGACCAAAGTTTAACTTGACATTGAGGGAATAGTTTGTGATCTCAATCCTATAGCTGCTAAATTATTTTAATCGTAAAAAAACATTATTTGATATTTAAATTAAAAACCGTAGCTGTTCACTTTTATTAATTCTCCATCTCTAAAAGAAGCCTTGATCTTGCGACTACATTTATCAGAGTCTAGCCAAATCCATTTTTCTATTCTGCCGTTACTGGCAGTTTTAGTCTGTTGACCAGAAAATCCGAGAATTCTCTTGACATCCCCAAGATCTAATTTATTTTTTTCTTGGCGACTAATTTGCATCGATTGATTACGGTACTCTTTTTTTAACCTGTCTGAATCTGATCGCTCTAATCTTCCATAAGCAGAGTAGGAATATAGCCGTACAAAGTTTCATTAGGACAACTCCCGCTATTTGCTCGTGAGTAACGAGTAGCGAGTAGCGAGTAGATTCGAGACCCACAGAGGCTTCGCCTCAAAGCCTGCTTCGCAGGCGATGGACGGACGCTTCGCGTCCCAGTCTTCGCAGCGCTTCGCGCAGACCGCCGCCAGGCGGCTGGAACGCTTCTAGCGTTCGCGGAAGACGATGGCACGTTAGTGCCGTTAAGCGCCGTTCGCCGAAGGGCGCAAGACAAAGGGCTATGCCCGCATGTACGCTCGAATCAGAGTAATGAGTAACAAATGTCCTAACACTGATACGTAAGACTATAC
>JBCCDL010000661.1:0-3972 GCA_039030815.1 Cyanobacteria bacterium P01_A01_bin.83
ACCGCAAATTCACTCTCCAGATATCCAACCAATAAAAACTAGCATTGGAGATATTTATCCAGCCAGAGGCATTGTTAGAACAGAAAATGGAGAAGTTATTCTCACCGCATATTCTACTGATAGTATTGACACTCGAACTCCTCATAATCGAGCTAATTGCAGCTAATTGTAGAAGCTTACGTGCAAAAACAATTGATATTCAGTAATTATAATAATTACATTTATCATTGCTGTTTATATAACTCATCCTCAACTCTGGTTAACCAATACCACAGGCAAGTAATTTTTGTACTGCTGTTTTAATGAACATTTCATCTTCAGCGTTTTGATAAGGATTTCCCGCCCGATGTCCCCAGATAGAAGGAATGGGAAGATATTCGCTGTTAGGAATCAAATCGGCTTCAGCATAACAGTCTTCAGGGATAAAGTAGAGATCCGTTGTTCCAGGCATAACTAAAGTCTTGGCGGTAATTGATTTTAATGCCTTGGGATAGTTTCCCTGATAAGTAGAATTATTACTCACGTCGCAGTGCAACCAAGTATCAATCATGGCTATCAAATCATGAGGATCTCGTTGACGATAACTAGCTTCCCAACCTCGAACTAAATAATCTTCTAAAGACTTGTAACCCAACTGACGATAAATTCCTGCTCGATAGTATGCTTGAGATGCTGCCCAACTGGCATAAATACGAGCAAAAGCCTTGTATCCTCGTTCAGGAATATCTGTAAATCTGCTGCCATTCCAAGTAGGATCTGCGGTTAAAGCGGTACGTAGACTTTGTAAAAAAACCTGATTGTGTTCAGTGGTCTTAGCTGTACCACATATAGCCGCAATTCTCTCAACCTGATTGCAATGTAATGCCCCCCAGTGGTAAGCCTGTTGCGCCCCCATTGACCAACCGTATACTAAAGCTAGCTTACCGATCTCTAGAGAATCTAGCAGTTGTCGTTGAGCGTAAATATTATCTAAATGGGTAAAGTAAAATCCTGATACTAATTGGCACTCTTGATAATTACTGGGGGAACTAGACAAACCATTACCCAGCATATTAGGAATAATTATAAAGTATTGAGTAGGATCAAGAATACCCTTGGGCTTGATCAGCCAATCAATATCCGTATGCTGTGCGCCATAAGAAGTAGGGTAGAGAATTACATTAGAGCGATCGCGATTTAATTCACCATAAGTTTGATAGACAATAGTAGCTTCGGGTAATATTACCCCACACTGTAGTGCAAAATCTTTGAGGATTAGTTTACTGGCTGGCTGGCTCATATTTGAAAAGCAAAGGCAAAATCTAAACTAAATTGCGATCGCTAAGAATTTCATAGCCATCTTTGGTAACCAGAACAGTATGCTCAAACTGAGCCGATAAATTATTATCTACCGTTACTACTGTCCAGCGATCGCGTAACACTCTCGTATGTTTGGAACCTGCATTAACTATAGGTTCAATTGCCAAGGTCATTCCTGCTTTCAATTTGACATTGGGCATCCATTTAGTGCGATGGTTAAATACTGAGGGTGCTTCATGAAGGTTTTTACCTACCCCATGTCCTGTATACTGCTCTACTACACTATAGCCATGAGCCTTAATGTGGTCTTCCACTGCCCCTGCAATGTCTAATAGATGATTACCTGCTTTAACCTGCTCAATACCTTTATATAAAGCCTCTTCTGCCACTTTAATTAGTTTAGCCGCATCTTTTGTTACTTTATTACCCACAGCAATCGTAATACAGGAATCCCCATGAAATCCATCGCAATATGCCCCCGTATCAACTTTTAAAACATCTCCCCGACGTAAAACTTTCTTGGGATTAGGGATACCATGTACCACTTCATTATTAACGCTGGCGCAGATAGAGGCGGGGAAGCCATAGTAACCCTTGAAGCTGGGAGTTGCACCCATTTCCCGAATCCTCTGTTCGGCATATTCATCCAAGTCAGCAGTAGTCATACCTGGCTTAGTTATTGATTGAATCTCTTTTAGCACCGTGGCGACAATCTTGGCTGAACGGCGCATTTTCTCAATTTCAGGCGCAGACTTAATCTGAATCCCGCGCGGATTGCGATTGAGGGCAGGAAGTCCATTAGATGTCTGCGAATTAGAGCTTTTTTTTGCTTGAGGAAATAGTAAATCAGTCAGAATATTCATTAAATAATTTTAAATAATTATTATCTATAGCTTTAAAAAGTATATCGTTTCCAAGAGTCTTAATTTCTTATCCTTACTCTTTGTTCCTTGTTCCTCACTCCTCAGATAACTGACTCATAGCAGTTAAATCAAGCACCTTTGCTAATTGTTCTTCATCCATCAAGCCTTCTGCTAAGACAATTTCCCGAATTGATTGTCCTGTTTCTAAAGACTTTTTGGCTACGTCTGCCGCTTTAAGATAGCCAATATGAGTATTAAGGGCAGTTACTAAAGCTAGACTGCTTTCGGCATACTTCAAACAGCGATCGCGACGGGCAGTAATTCCTGATAAGCAGCGTTGAGCTAGGCTATCAATCGTATTGCCTAGGATTTCAATGCTGTGGATTAAATCATAAGCAATTAAGGGCATCATCACGTTTAATTCCAGTTGACCTGCTTGAGCCGCAAAAGCGATCGCCGTATCGTAACCCATTACCTGGAAACAAACCATGGAAGTCATTTCCGCCATCACGGGATTATACTTACCTGGCATAATTGAAGAACCAGGCTGGACTGCGGGTAGCTGGATTTCTTTAAAGCCTGTTTGGGGGCCTGAGTCCATCAAGCGTAAATCATGGGAAATCTTGACTAAATCCTGTGCTAGATTACGTAAGCTACTTGATACGTTAACAAAGGGACTCATACTCTGCATTGCTGCCATTAAATGTGGTGCTGGTTGCAATGGCTGGTTAATTAATTCTGCTAATAATTCGGCAACTCGATAGCGATAGCGGGGATGGGTGTTTAATCCTGTTCCTGTGGCACTGCCTCCTAACCCTAAATAATAAAGATCCTGGGCAGCAGTTTTAATTCTTTGCTGATGATCCTGAAGAATCTGCCTCCAGGCTGCAAATCCCGCCCCGAGACGCACAGGTACTGCATCCTGCATATGGGTGCGACCAGATTTAACTATATCTTGAAATTCAGTCGCCTTTTGCTCCAGTGCGGCGATCGCTTTATCTAAAGCAGGATACAAGGTACGATCCAAAGCCAGCAGCGAACCAACTCTAATGGCAGTAGGAATCACATCATTAGTAGACTGACCGTAATTAACATGATCGTTAGGACTTACCCGCTTATAATTACCCTTAACATCACCCAGAATTTCTAAAGCACGATTGGCTAAAACTTCGTTGACGTTCATATGGTGTGAGGTACCAGCCCCCGCCTGATAAACATCAACCACAAACTGATCTCGCAACTGACCGCCAAGAACTTCATCAGCCGCCTGAACAATAGCCTGACTAATAGATTGGTCGATACAGTCTAACTCTCCATTGGCGATCGCTGTAGCTTTTTTGATTAGAATGCAAGCATCAACATAGGTTGCCAAAGGCTTAATGCCGCTAATAGGAAAGTTTTCAGTCGCTCTCAGGGTTTGGATGCCATAATAAACGTTGGCGGGTATCTCTTTTGACCCCATCGAGTCAGTTTCAGTACGGTAATTGTTGCCCATTTTAAGTCGCTTCGAGTTCTTGCTGGATATTTAGCTGCCAAAACTCAAGATACTATAATACGGTGGTTCTCATGTGATAAATTTGATTGATTACTTAGTTAGAGTTACTCATCGACCAAACAGGCACGTTAGAATTTTTATGCATACTGTAATCGTAAAGAATCTTAATTAATCTATGTTTTTAAGCGAATTAACCCCTGTCCTGCAAAAATTACTCCAGCAACCTGTGGCTTTTGCTGGTGGTTTTGTTTCGGGTGTTCTCCATCTCAATCTAAATGAAGAGCCACTATCAAAATGGTTAGAACAACAAGGATA
>JBCCDL010000662.1:0-3962 GCA_039030815.1 Cyanobacteria bacterium P01_A01_bin.83
CATGAGCTACATCCTGTTGAGCAGGGTAAAGATACCCTTGCCACTCTGCTTTATACCTCTGGTACTACAGGTAAACCAAAAGGAGTGATGCTTAGTCATGGCAACTTGCTACATCAGGTAAATTACGTCAAAACTATTTTTCAGCCCCAACCAGGAGACGTAATTCTTTCGATTCTTCCTAGTTGGCACGCATATGAGCGAGCAGCAGAGTATTTCTTTCTCTCACAGGGAGTAACCCAGGTCTATACTTCGATTCGTTACTTTAAACAGGATTTAAAGCAATTTCAGCCAACCTATATGGTAGGTGTGCCTCGTCTTTGGGAATCTCTATATGATGGCGTGCAAAAACTTTTAAGTAGTCAATCGCCATCGCAACAAAAACTAGTCCAGTTTTTCCTGAAGCAGTCAGAACGTTATATTACGGCACAGAGAATTGCTAATAATACCTGTATTAATAAGTTTAATGCCTCTGCCGCCGAAAGAGCGATCGCCAGAGCTAAAGCTACGGCGCTGTATCCGATTCATGCCCTGGCAGATAAACTGGTGTATCACAAAATACGTGCGGGAGTAGGCAATATCAAAGCTGTATGCAGCGGCGGGGGGTCTTTAGCAAAGTATTTAGATGACTTTTACCAAACCGTAGGTGTTGATGTTTTTGTGGGCTATGGGCTTACTGAAACCTCTCCCATCACCAATGGACGTAGTCCTCACCACAATATTCGCGGGACAGCAGGAAGACCTTTTCCTGAAACAGAAATTAAAATTGTCGATCCTCAAAGCCGCCAAGTACTTGCTCAGGGTAACATAGGATTAGTTTTGATTCGAGGTAGCCAAGTGATGCAGGGTTATTATAAGAACCCTGAAGCCACAGCCAAAGCCATTGACAAAGAGGGCTGGTTTGATAGTGGCGATTTAGGTTGGTTGACTCCTGACGGTGATTTAGTGCTTACTGGCAGGGCAAAAGACACGATTGTGTTGACCAATGGAGAAAATATTGAACCACAACCAGTTGAAGATGCTTGCGTTCGTAGCTGTTATATTGAGCAAATTATGCTTGTGGGTCAGGATCAACGAGCATTAGGAGCTTTGATTGTGCCTAATTTAGACAACTTACAAAAGTGGCTAGACGAACAAAATTTAGACCTTAAACTACCTGAATTAAATACTCCTCCTGAGTCTATAGCCCAAAGCGATCTCTACAATCAAGCAATTGTTTCCTTGTATCGTCAGGAATTAACTCGCGAAGTACAAAATCGTCCTGGCTATCGCCCAGATGACCGCATTGCTGATTTTCGCTTTATCACAGAACTTTTCTCTCAGGAAAATGGCACTATGACTCAAACCTTTAAAATTAAACGCCCCCAAATCAGAGCTAAATATCAACAACTAATTAACCAAATGTTTGGGAATTAACTCTTTTGCTGTTATTTTTTCGCTCAAGGTAGATTTATAAGCTACAACTAAAAAGATTAAAAATTCAGGGAATAATCTAGCCAGATTAGAAAAGAAACTGTAACCTTTAAGCTGAATCGCGCAATTTAACATTAACCGAGAAATCAAAATCATGGATTATTCTAACGCTAGTCTCCTTCTAAAACGCCCAGTAACCATCAAAGCGATCGTAACTGCTCAATGGAAAGATGAAGCTACTCAACAACTACAGAAGCAGGTAGCACAGCTTGATAAGCAAATGCAACAGCTAGAAATGCAAGGCAAAAGAACTATTGATGAAATTACCAAGCAAGCGGGAGGGGAAAATCCACAGGTAAAAAAACAAATTGAAAATATTCAGGGTCAAGTAACCCAGAAAAAAGCTGAAATGCTAGAAAAGAAAAATCAATTTTTGCAGCAACTTCAGCAAATTCAGCTTTTAGACCTGGATCAAGAAGTAGTTCAGGCGCAGATGGAAAGTTTCTTTCGCGTAGAACAAGGGGATAATCTGGTTAGGAAACTGAATGTAGAGGTTGTCTTGCGAGATGGAGTCGTGGAAGAAATCCGTGGCGAGGTTTAAACTTCGTAGCAAAAATTTACTTTATTAAACAATTATTAAAGTGAGACAATCAAGAAATATAAATCTTCTTAAACATAGTTGTTTTCGGTCAGAGATACCCTGAAAATTAAAAATATAAGAAGCGGTACCTACTGAGGGAGCAAGTTGAATACTAAAGCGATCGCCCGTCGCCCTGCTAAAGTTATTTGCCTGGGGGAAATATTATTTGATTGTCTTGCTGATGAATTGGGCAAGTCTGTATCAGAAGTTACATCTTGGACATCATATCCAGGGGGCGCACCAGCCAATGTTGCTTGCGCCCTTAGCAAACTGGGAACTCCTGCGGCATTTATTGGATGTGTCGGAAGAGATCAGCCAGGAAAAGAATTGATTACACTATTAGACTCGATTGGGGTAGATATTTCTGGGGTTCAATACCATGAACAACAACCTACTAGACAAGTATATGTAACACGCACCAAGCAAGGCGATCGCACTTTTGCTGGCTTTGGCAATCAACCAGCCGATCAGTTTGCTGATGCCTATCTGCAAGCTGATTTGTTGCCAACAGATCTATTTTTAGAAGCAGAGTATTTAGTTTTAGGAACTCTTGAATTAGCATACCCTCAGACTAGAGCGGCTATTAAAAGAGCATTAGATTTAGCCCTTGAGTATCATCTGAAAATAGTTTTAGACGTTAACTGGCGACCTATGTTTTGGTTAGATCAGCAGGAGGCATTGCCTTTAATCAAAGATTTATGGCAATATGTTGATTTTCTCAAGCTAGCTGAAGAAGAAGCTCAGTGGTTATTTAATACTGCTGATGCAGGGGCTATTTCCTACCGTTTAGGCTCTGTAGAAGGTGTTTTGGTCAGTAACGGTAATGCTCAGGTGAGCTATTGTCTCAGCGACAATGAAGGCAAAGTCAATCCTATACAGGTAGCTGTTGAGGACACTACTGGAGCAGGAGATGCATTCATCGCAGGTTTTATTCATCAAGTATGTCAGCAAGGAGTAAATAAATTAAGCGATCCTCAAATAGCTCAAGACATCGTCAAATATGCCTGTGCAGTAGGTGGTTTAACTACGACTAAATTAGGAGCGATATCGGCTCAACCTAGCTCCCAGGAAGTTTTGACTTTACTCAATACCATTTGATCTCTAAAAAAAAAGAGTCCTAGACTATGTTGCATCGCATCTAGGCTCTTTAATTTTGTTCCCTCCTCACACGTCAGCAATATTAATTAAGCTAATTAAGTTTGTCAACACCTTGATTGTTCTCAGTTTTTATCAGCTGCTGCACGACGACCCTGACCGTCGAAGCTTCCCTATAAAGGGCTTATATCAAGTGATGGGGAGACGAGGAGATGGGGAGATAGGGAGCATTAATTTGAGCATTCCCTTGCGCCTGACGGCGAACGGCGCTTAACGGCACTAACGTGCCATCGTCTTCCGAAGGAAGACTGGGACGCGGTTGCGGAGCAAGTCGTAGACTCAGCGTCCGTCCATCGCCTGCGAAGCAGGCTCTGAGGCGAAGCCTCTGTGGGTCTCAAATTTTAGTTACTTTTGGGTATATTTAAACACCATTATTCGCGCCTCTCATACGTAAATTAAAGTGCTTACTCGCTTCTTTGTTAAAAACCTACTAAGTAGGTAGGTAGAATAATTTATAAAACCCAAGTAGTCAATCTTTTCCCTGACCCCTAACCCCTACACCCTAACCCCCTACACCCTAACCCCTGCCACAGCTATTTTATATTTAATTTCACCTACCCACTTATATAAACCTAATTATTGACATTTGAGAATAAAATGTTATAACGAGATGTCAGAGTTAAGATTAATTTTTAATAGGCATATTAAATAAGATTATATAGAGTTTTGGCAATGTTATTTTTTACTGATTAAGTTTTAATTGCAAAAACAATATTTATCTATTAATTAATTTAAATTAAACACTATATTGAGATAC
>JBCCDL010000663.1:0-3961 GCA_039030815.1 Cyanobacteria bacterium P01_A01_bin.83
ATGATACACTCTACGGACAAAATGGTCACGATCTGCTCGATGGTGAAGGTAACGATGATGAGTTAATAGGTGGTGGGGGTAACGATACCGTCTGGGGTGGGGATGGTCATGACATTCTTTACGGAAATACAGGTCAAGATAGTCTTGATGGTGGCAATGGTAATGATGAGTTATACGGTGGGGATGATGATGACACCCTAGAAGGAGGATCTGGTAATAACCGTTTGTTTGGCGATGATGGTAACGACAAGCTATACAGCGATGGGGGAGATGATTATATAAGCGGTGGAGCAGGTAGCGATACAATAAGACCTGGTGATGGTCGCAACACCCTTGAAGGTGGTTTGGGTGCTGACTATATTTACAGTGGTAATGATGACGATCTGCTTTACGGTAACGAAGGAGATGACGAGCTATTATCCTACGGCGGTAAAGATACCATCTATGGTGGCGATGGCAACGATATTATATATTACGCCTAATGTGAATTAGATTTTAAGAAGGATTAATAAACTTGAAAGTCAGGACGTTCATAGAAAAGCGATGCCTGCGGCTAGCTTCGCAATCGCGAAGCAAAAGACGCAATGTATGTGAAGCAATCTTCGCAGCCATATGAGTAGCAAGACCTTGAACAGTCTTATTTAAAAGTCGTTCAGGATTACGACCAGTGTTTTGAATTTCGTGAAAAACACCTTCGATTCTCTGCCTAACTCGACTAATCAAGCGTCTTAAGCTAGACGAATTTTGATGATGTTGATTTTGACGGTGTATTGTCCAAATACGATTACCTGTAGAACAAGAAATTTGCTGTTGCCAATCTTGACCTATAAAACCTTTGTCTCCATATATGTCGCAATTGCGAACGGTTTCTAAGATTCCTTCGACTGATTTACGTTCATCCGTGTTGGCAGAGACTAATTCGTAGGCAACTGGCACTCCTCTCAAAGTAGAGAGCATCACTAGCTTGTAACCAAAATACTTCATCTTTCTGGCAGCACAGTATCCGTACCCTGCGCTGCCATGAAAATCGCTGTGTCGTTTGCTTCTTCGATATCCCATTACGGGAATTGGTTTGGTATCAATCACAAAACTATTTGCATTTACTGCTCCTAATTGTTGAACCCATTTTCTCCGAAGCATTTCTAGCATTTGTCCTAGTTTTCGTAAACGTCGATTGAATTGACTTTGGGATAACAAGTTAGGAAACCATTGTCCATAATTTGCTCGGACGAAACCAATGAATTGGGTTTCTCCTGGGAACGGTAGATAATCCATCACTAGTGCTAAGGTGATAATCTCACTATCGCTCATCTCTGGTTTTGCTCCTGGTGACAAGCTCTTCCAAGCTTTCCCTTCTGTTTGATACCAATCGTTTACAAGAACAAAGATTGTGATTATTAGGCTCTCAAAGTCTATGCTATTCATAAGGACACGCCACCTGGGGTTGCCCCAGGTGCGTGAGATGTCCGTGAGGAAAGATTTTTTGATGGGCAGCTTAGTAACTTCCATCTTCTGTCTTTGCCTCACTTTTTTCTAATTCACATCAGGCGTATCTAATACAGGAGTTGGATTTAGCAATAGTCAAGATTTTGCTGTAGTCAATGATGATAGTAAGGTAGCAACTTCAGCGGCATATATTCTCTACAGCAGCAGTACGGGTAACTTGTTTTATAACCAGAATTGTGCTGATGCTGGTTTGGGTAATGGGGGTCAGTTTGCCCTACTGCAAGATATTCCTGATGTTCTAGCTGATGATTTTGTGATTGCTGATTAGGCAGAATTTTCGTTTAATACAGCGGTGATTATAGAGTGATTTTAGTTGCCACTTCTTAAACTATGATTCGAGTCACCGTGATTCGTTTAATGTTAACCAGGCTGGCATGATCTAATATTTTGTAGACATTCTCTTAGATGTTAGATCATGCTTCTGATTCAGTAGTTTCAGCCTTAGCTATTGACGCTGATTCTGACTCTTTAGCACTTTCCAACTTGGCATTCATGCTAATAGATTTCTCAATACTTGCTGCTTCTTTCTTAAATTCGTTTTCAAATTCTTTAGAGGCATCTTGAAAACTGCGGAGAGTTTTAGCAACGCTGCGACCAATCTCTGGCAGCTTTTTGGGACCAAATACTAATAAAGCGACGATTGTGATTAAAGCCATTTCTGGTAAACCAATGCCAAAAATGTTCATGGTCTTAATTTCCTCAAAGTTTAATAGATTAAATAAATAATAGTCTGATTTCCAATTGCTTTGAAAATCAAACTATAAAATAAGCTAATAAAGTATTTAAAATGTATGGCTTAGTGTCTAACGACTTAAAGTTCTCCAATCCACATCAACCCCTTCAAGAATTAGGGAAGAATTATAAAGTTGCAGAATAATCAAGAGAAAAACCAAAAATAGAGCCATGAATACTCCCATTAATACGGTAGTTCCCCAACCAGGAGCAACTTTACCGTATTCGGAGTTAAGAGGCTTGAGAATATTTCCCAAACGAGTTTGTTGTGACATAAGTCCAATAGAGATGTAATATCAAATTTTTCGTAATCTTCTGTAATATTATAGGGTAAGTGTCATCAAAATTTATATTTACTTATGGAACCTGCAATAGTTCTTAGCATCAGTATTGGTGCCGTATTAGTCGCTATCACTGGATACTCAATTTATACAGCATTCGGTCCACCGTCTACTGATTTAGGAGATCCTTTTGAAGATCACGAAGATTAAAATGAAATTAGTTTATCAATCGTAATTACGAGTTATCAAACCACTACTAATTGATCAAGCCAGGAGATTTTTATTTTCTCCTGGCTTGTGTGCTTTACTTCAAACTAGATAGCCACTCAATAATCTGGGAATTAACGGCAGTGGGATTTTCGTCATGGGGACAATGCCCTGCATTAGGAATGACCTCGAATTTTACCGCAGAATTACTGTTAGCCAAATCTTGATAAATCTTTGCTCCAGTAACGGGTGTCCAAGGATCTTTTTCCCCCCAAATTACCAGCAAAGGATGCTGTAAATTAGGTAATAGCTCATCTGGAGTTTTCCCTGCTGGCGCGGTTAGAACCGAGGCAAAAACCTTCTGTGCGCCTGGATCACAGGATGGTTGATAGAGCATTTCTACCAATTCATTCGTCACAGCATTGCGATCGCGGTAAACTTGATAGAGTGTGCGTCTTATTTGGCTTTTGCGACGGATATTATTAAAAATAAAATTGCCCGTCAGGGGAGAACTCACTAATTTGGCAAACCCATTCATAACTAATCCCAAAACAGGATTAAAATCTCCTGGGCGATGGTTTAGTCCCCCAGCACAGTTAATTAAAACCCCTCCCGCAGCTATTTCAGGAGTTTCCGTAACTAACAGTAGCGCCAGTAAAGCGCCAATAGAGTTACCAATAAAAATCGTCGGTTCGTTGATTTTTTCTTGCCAAAAATCTGTGATTTGTGCTTGCCAAAGTTCTAGGGTGTAATCTAGAGGTGCCTTATCTGAAGCCCCAAAACCCAATAAATCTATGGCATATACTCTATATCCTGCATCTGCTAAGGTAGGAATGTTATTTTTCCAGTGACCAATGGAAGCCCCAAAACCATGAATTAACAATAGGGGTTTGCCTTTACCTGCGACGGTATAGCGTATTTTATGACCTTGCCACTGCCAATCTAACTGTGCCAAGGGGTCATTTTTAGATATTGAATTGATAACCACAGAATTTATTTGATTTTTAATTATTGAGTGCTATTCAAATCAGATCATACAAAAAATTAGTTCTTTAGATCTTATGTCAGCGTGATTTCACTCTTTTTAGCAAACAAAAGTTAGTGAACTAGCATCTTTCAGGTTCATTTGCAACAAAATCGCTATGATAGTTGAATATGCAACCTTCAGTCGCCAACTTGATCATGGGTAAATGGGCTCAAGTTAGATGTAATATTCTGTCAATGCGTAAGTCCTA
>JBCCDL010000664.1:0-3961 GCA_039030815.1 Cyanobacteria bacterium P01_A01_bin.83
AAATTAACTGTATCGGGAAAAGTACAAGGGGTTGGCTTTAGATATCATACTCGTCAACAAGCACTTAAGTTGGGACTTAGAGGATACGTCAAAAATTTAGCTAATTCCAATGTGGAAATTGTGGTTCAAGGTGATGCACCACAGGTGGAACAACTAATCGAATGGGCTAAATCTGGTTCTCCTGCGGCAGAAGTCAAAAATCTTGAGCTAGAAACGATGTCTGATCAAAATGAATTTACCGATTTTGCAATTCGTTATTAAGATGCCCTTTTATTTGTCTATTGATAGCTGCAATTGAATGGTTTATTTAGTAAAATCACCATGATAATCGGGTATAAGTTAAAGGACTAAATCCGCAAAACTCTAAATCCTTAATAATGACAAAGCAAAAAATGCCAGGAACTTTCTTAGGGGCAAATGGACTGGAGTTATATTATCAAAGTTGGCATCCTCAAGCCGCAGCCAAGGCAGTATTAATTATTGTTCATGGTCACGGGGCGCACAGTGATATTTTTACCAATGTGGTGGAATACTTAGTCGAGCAAAATTATACAATCTATAGTTTCGATTTGCGCGGTCATGGGCGATCGCCTGGTAAACGGGGCTATATTAATAACTGGGCTGAATATCGCTTAGATCTCGATGCTTTTGTCAAGCTAACTCAAACCCAAGAACCTGAACTTCCTTTATTTTTGGCTGGTCAGAGTATGGGGGGAACTATTGTTTTAGATTATGTATTACGAACATCGCCGCAACTAACAGGATTAGTCTTGATCTCCCCCGCATTAGGATTATCTGTGGCACCGTGGAAATTATTGATCGGTCAACTCTTATCAAGTGTTTGGGCTGGCTTTACCTTGAGTGCAGGGATCGATTTTGCCACCGCCTCCCGTGACCCTGAAGTAATCGCGGCTAATTCTCAAGACCCTCTGCGTCATGGTCAAGGAACGGCTAGATTAGCGAGGGAATTGCTCAAGACCATGGATTGGGTCAAGTTAAATGGGAACAAGTTACAAGTACCACTATTAATGCTTCATGGTGAGGCAGATCGAGTAACTTTATTTGAAAGTAGCCAAATTTTCTTTGAAGGCTTAACTTTAGCTGACAAAGAAATGCCCAAATATCCCGATAGTTATCATGAACTTCACAATGATCTTAACTATCGAGAGGTGTTGGCAGATCTTAAAGATTGGCTAGAAAGACATCTTGAACCAGTATCAATTTGAAGTCTGTAAATCGCCAGTTACTAATCATCAAAGACTTACTATGAACTCATGAAACGCGCTCAACCAAAATTAAACTTTATTTCTCCCTCTTTTAATCCTCACGTCCTCCGCTTAGTTCACTGGTCTTTACCAATTTTGCAGAAGGTTCGCCTGCAACCTTGGCTTCCCGCAGGTATCAGTAAGATTAATACAGTTAATGGATTAACTCTGCTCAAGCTTTACCATCAGTTTCAATTAGGAAAAATTCGCTTGATTCTCGCCTTTCGTCATTGTGAAGTAGATGACCCTCTCAGTGGACTGCATCTGTTATCTCGTGAAATTCCTCAACTTGCTCGACAACAAGGTATTCGGCTTAAATCTCCTGTTCATAGTCATTTTATGTATGACAGAGGTATGACGATCTGGGCGGGGAAGTGGCTGGGTTGGGTGTTTGCTAAGATTGGCGGCGTACCAGTACATCGAGGTAGAGCTTTAGACTTGCAGGCAATTAAGCTGCTTAGAGAGTTATTGGTCAAAGGCAAGTTTCCTTTGGTAGTTGCGCCTGAAGGGGCAACCAATGGTCATAGTGAAGTTGTTAGTCCTTTAGAACCTGGGGTGGCACAGTTGGCATTTTGGAATGTGGAAGATTTGGCAAAGGCAAATCGAGTAGAGGAAGTGATCTTGTTACCAATTAATATTCAGTACCATTATCCTAATCCTCAGTGGTCAAAACTAGATCGCTTATTAAATCAATTAGAAGCTGATTGCGGTTTACCTGAATCAGTAACCGAGGATGTTAGGAGTGAATCGCCAACAGAGGTATTTTATCCTCGTTTATTGAGACTCGGAGAATATCTACTCTCGGAATTAGAACAGTTTTATCGTAATTTTTATCATCGTCAGCTACCCGATTTAACTGAAGATTCCGCGACCACCGAAGATGCTCTTACCCTGAGGCTACAGCAATTGCTTGACGTATCTTTGCAGGTTGGCGAATCATATTTCGGCTTGAAATCTACAGGCAATATTATTGAACGTTGTCGCCGTTTAGAAGAAGCGGGCTGGAACTATATTTATCGCCATGATCGGCACGATTTACAAAATTTATCTCCTGTCCAAAAGGGTCTAGCCGACACGATTGCTGCTGAGGCAGATTTACGCATGCTACATATGCGTCTAGCCGAAAGTTTTGTGGCGGTTCAGGGTGAATATATTCAGCAAAAACCTAGTTTTGAAAGATTTGCTGAAACCACTTTGATTTTATTTGATGCGATCGCCAGAATTAAAGGTACTAAAAATCCCCGTCGTCCTCGTTTGGGATGGCGTACCTCAACCGTAACTGTCGGCGAAGCAATTAATGTCAGCGATCGCGCGACCTTCTATCGTCAAAATCGCTCTTGTGCAAAACAGGCTGTGGCACAATTGACACAGGATTTACAGACGGCTTTGGTAAAAATGATTATTTGATCACTGATGTTATGCAATGATCAATTTATGAAGATGGGCAATAGGAATGAGAAGATTTACAGCCAAATTAACTCTTTGTACTCTATAAATTTGAGAACCGCATGTCAGCGTAACTCAATTGAATTATCGATCATCAATACTAGCAAGCAGCCAGTAAATATTCCTTGGTAGAAGTGTTCGTCATAATTTGCAGATCATAGCAATAAAATACATGATGTAGTACAGGCTTGCCTTTATGGTCGATATAGACTTCTAATCTTCCTTCGGGTATATCTGCAAATAAAACTCTTTGATAGGGAAAGACAATCTTTTCGTAACTATAATTGTCACTACCAACGAGCCGAATCATCTGTACTTTATGCGTAGAATTAAGATAGTGGCAGAGTGGCTGGGATGTTGCTTCGGTAATTGGTTTTGGGGCTAATTGCATTTTTATTTCTGGTTTACGATCTAGATTTATTTCTAAAGCATAGATAATAAACTTGAAGAATTTGTGAGGAAAATAATTGAAAATTTGCTTAAAGTGATAATGGTATATAAAACTTATTGAACATAAATAAGGTAAAACCATGATCGTAAATGATTTAAAAAAATTTACGATCATTTCAAGTATTAATTAATTTTTATTCTTAAGAAATTTTAATACACGTTAAACTATTATATTTTCAGATTAAACCTGAAATCCAAACAAAGATCCTAGAACAACTTATTTTATTTTATGAGACTGCTATAAAAGTAGTTATGCTAAATTTCCAACATTCCAGTTTAATTAATGCCCCAGTAGAGACAGTCTGGCAATTTCATGAACGTCCAGATATTCTCGATCTGTTGACTCCACCTTGGCAACCAGTAACCATAATTCGTCGTGAGGGAGGTTTAGACGTTGGTGCAATTAGTGAGTTTCGCTTATCCTTGGCAGGTATTCCTATTCGCTGGGTCGCCAAACATATTGAGTGCCAGCCAAATCGTCTATTTGTCGATCAACAAACAGAAGGTCCAATGCAGTCTTGGGTACATCGCCATGAATTTGTCGCGGTCAATGAGCAAACCAAGCTTACAGATGCGATCTCCTATGAAATTCCAGGGGGTTTCTGGGCTGAATTATTCTTAGGCTGGTGGGTTAATGCCCGTCTCAAAGATATGTTTCGCTATCGGCATCAGGTGACTAAAGACAACTGTGAGAATAATATATAGCAATCGTGATTGTAAAAGTTAAGACTGAATCAGCAAAGTTAACGTCTAAATTGAAAGCTGCTTACTGTCTAGAAAAGGTAATTTGATCATCTCAT
>JBCCDL010000665.1:0-3952 GCA_039030815.1 Cyanobacteria bacterium P01_A01_bin.83
GATTTTGCTCCTGCCGAGGCTCCTGTGCATAATGCAGGGAGGCTAATTGAATCAAATATCACTCCCAACTTAGTTCCTGAATTTGCCATCAATCGTTCACCAAACAGTAACTCGGATTGAACGCTGGATGTTGATCTTGTTTTCAAGGTTGAATTAGCGTATCTATAGCCGTACAAAGTTATAGTAATCAAATTATAGATTAGGACAGTTCTAAATCTCTTTGCGCCTTTGCGTCTGGTGCGCGAGATGATTTTTTACTGTCTTAAGCTTTGCTTCGATTGCTATAATAAAAACTTAAATTAGAAAATAGCTGTAATTCTCTCTTAGTTTCTGCTGTTTCTACGGGAACAATCTCAATTTTCATCATTTAACCGAGCGAGAAAATCTCGTTTGATAGTAAGTGGTGTCTCTCTCAAGGCACGATTGGCAAAAACCACCAAATAAGAAGCAAAAACTGAAGTCAGAAAATAGCTTTGAGATCTTTTTTCATAAACATTTTGCTTGTTCAACCAGTAGAAAGTTAATTCTTGGTTTTTCCACATCCAAACCTCTGTTACTCCCAACCAACGATATTTTTCCAGATCGTCAAGACCGCCACTAGTAAAAATCACCTCAATTGCTAGATCGGGGATCTCTTTTCTCTCTTGGAAGCTAAAACTAGCATCGGGTTGCTTTCCTGCGTTGGGTTTATTAGTTATAGTAGTCGAACCCATCGAGTAATAGACTAAATTCTTGCTGTCACAGTAGATTTTTACCAAGTCTCCCAAAATTTCTGCAATTGCTTCGTGGTCAAAACTCGGTGACATGATAGTGATGACATTATGTAGAAACGAAATGCGCCCTTGGGATTGTTGAGCGCAAAGATCTTCAAAATCCGACCATTTTCCTGCAAAGCTAACCGTGACTCCATCTCTAAGATGGTTTGATACTAATGCTGGATTCAACAATGTGTACATTTGTTTTCCTAAAAAGGTGAACTTGACCTTTTAATCAGCGATCGCTTTCTCTACACTTCCACACTTCTGATTCGATCTTTTGTCAGTCAATCAGCTAAACTGCAATCATAATTTTCTAGCTTCAATTTGATTCCAGACTAATTTAGCCGCACCCAGCATACCTGCTTTGTTGCCTAATTTAGCAGTGAGTAATTGTAAACCATGACGAGAAGGAGATACGACTCGCCTCTTGATTTCAGCCAAGGTACTAGGTAAAAAAAACTGAGAACTGGCACTAATCCCGCCACCTATAATTATTGCTTCAGGAGTTAAGACATAAACTAAACTGGTCAATCCTGCACCCAAAGTCTTGCCATAATCCCGCCAGAATTGTAACGCGGTTGGATCTCCTGCTTGAGCTAATTTTCCCATTTCAGCTGGTTCTTTTGCTGTACGACGACGAACTGAATTAATACAGGCATACTGTTCTAAAGAACCTTGATTACCACTGCGACAAGGATAACCATCAGGATGAAGAGTAATCAAACCTAATTCTCCTGCTGCACCATCGTGTCCAGTAAATAATTTGCCATCTAGGAATATACCACCACCTACTCCCGTACCCAAAGTTAACAAAATAAAATTTTTATATGCCTTTGCTGCACCCAACCAAGCTTCCCCCATCGCGGCACAGTTAGCATCATTTTCTAATACGGTGGGTAGACCAGTTTCTGCTTCTAGCCAGTCCGCCACAGGAACATCATCCCATCCAATAAGATTAATTGACTTTTTGGCAATCCGACGTAGAGTATCTGTAGGTCCAGGCAATCCAATTCCAATCGCACCACAGGTATGATCTAAATTAAGCTGTTTTACACCTTGAGCGATCGCCTTAACAACTGGTTTTGGTTCGGTTGGCTGCGGTGTAGGAATGGTAATTGCCTTGAGACACGTCCCATCTGGAAGAAATATGCCCAACTTGATTGCTGTTCCACCTAAATCTACCCCCACCACTTGATCGATCATTTTTTGTGTAACTTTTTAATACCTACAATAAAGATTAATTATTAATAATGGTGGGCAGAAGATCAATTAATTACGTTGTATCTTATGATTCTCGATTCTGCCCACCCTACAAATGTTTAATGCTCATTGTTCATTGTTCATTGTTCATTGTTCATTGATTATTGATATAAGCGCGGATCATCGCTTGAGTACCTTGTTCCTTGCCCTGTCCATTATCCATCGCCATCACGGTTTTAAACAGACGATCAGCTAATTCAGTACCTGGGAGATTATCTCCCGAAGCTTGATTGATTGCTTGAACTAGTCGCAAATCTTTAACAATGTGCTTAATGGCAAAAGCTGGAGCATAATCTTGATCAATAATTTTGCTACCTAAATTAGACAATGCCCAAGAGCCTGCTGCGCCAGTACCGCAAACATCGACAATTAAATTAGGATCGATTCCCTGCTGTTTAGCTAGCTGCATTGCTTCGCATAATCCCACCATGTGTAGAGAGCAGAGAATTTGATTGCACATCTTGACTCCCTGTCCGCTACCAATCTCGCCGCAAAGAGTAATATTTTTGCCCATTGCCTCAAACAGTGGCAGACACTCGTTGAAATCTGCTTCACTACCACCAACCATTATGGTTAGTGTTCCCTGCTGTGCGCCAATATCTCCCCCAGAAACAGGAGCATCCATAAATCGAAACTGCTGTTGCTGAAGCTTTTGTCCAATTTCCTTAGCTGCGACACTCCCAATGGTACTCATGTCTACCACCAAGGTATTTTTCTGGGCATAGTTAACTACACCCTCATTCCCTAATAAAACTTCCTCCACATCGGGAACATCCCCCACGCAGGTAAAGACAATCTCGGCATTCCCAACCGCTGCTGAAATTGAGTCAACTATCTTCGCTCCACCATCAGCGGCAATCTTTACTTCAGGGCGACCGCTGGTCCGATTCCAGGCTGCTACCTGATAGCCATGACGGGCTAAATTAGCCGCCATCGATCCACCCATTAAGCCTAATCCTAAAAAAGCTACTTGTTTTGTCATTGTTCTACTTGCTTACTTGACACTCCCACCAGTAAGCTCCTAAGCGTCGCTCTACTGGGGAATTCTTGCTTCAAAGACTCTTGGCTAGGTCAAACAACGGCAGTTGAATGACCCCCGCTAGACCTCTCCACAAGCTTTTTCTTGGACGGTATGCCCTACCGCCCTTTGCCCTCTCTGCATTATTATTTTGGCAGCATTGGTATCTCTCGATTCAGTGTAAAGGCAATACTGGCAAAAATGTATTCTTTCACTCAAATCTTTTTTGCCAGTATGTTGACCGCAATTTGAGCATTCTTGTGATGTTCCGTTTTTATCTACCTTGAGGTAAAATTTGTTTCTTTTCCAGCAGACAAAAGGCAAAACCTCATTAATGAATCCACCAATTCCTGAATCGAGAGACTGTTTGCCAAATAATCCTTTTGACCAAGATTTAAATTTAATATCTTCAACAAAAATATTATCAGCCATATCACAGAGATAATGGGCTAATTTAAATAACCAATACGCAACGCGATCACGTTGCCAGTCTGCTTCGCAGACGATGGCGCGACTGCGCCGTTCTTGTATTGGCTACTTGTTCATGAAATCTAGCTATCTTCCTTTGCAGTTTTAACCAATTATTTGAGCCTTTAATTTTCTTTTTCAGTCGTCGCTAGACGCTCTGAGCCTTTCGGCTCTGCGCTTCCTGAGCTTACCTCTAAGAAACTTAGGACTGTTGATTAATTTCGAAGGAGTAGCCACGAAACTTTCTCAACCCACATTATGTGATACATGGCGTACACAACGAATATATATATTGTTTTTTACATAGTGTATGTTTTCCATAACGAGTTATCAGCTTTAATTTAATTATACTTATTGCTAAGATGCGGTGGGATATTGTGAGGAGCGATCGATATCCGCGAAGATCCCGATACTAGGGTCAAAATTAATTCGGCAAGTGCCAGTAGAA
>JBCCDL010000666.1:0-3944 GCA_039030815.1 Cyanobacteria bacterium P01_A01_bin.83
CTACATAATCTGCCTGTTGATAAGCCCGATAAAACTCGCGATCGCTTTGTAACTTAATAATATGATCTACGTTAGGTGTAAAGACAACACCTCCTGTTTTGAGGTTTTCTAGTAACGTTTGACGAGAGATATTGTCGATTTCTAAATCGATTATTTTAACTTTTTCAGTGTTATTCTGTTGAGTAATTGTTACCATAAAAATCTCGAATTTTAAATTTATAGGTCAATCATGAGTAGTTAATAATCGTCTCTCATCCAAAAAACAAGCTGGCGGTCGATATTCAACAATGAACAATGAACAATGAACGTACGCAGCGCAGCTGTTCCGCTAAATCAAATAATTAATTATTCATTGACAAAATACTAAAATAAGAAATTACAAAAAAAACTAAACCAAAAATTAAGCAATAGCGCAAAATAGCTATTTCTCTGGATAATTTACGTAGGGATATTTTATAATTATGCTCGACTAAATTGATACTTTGAGTTATTTCTTTGTAGTTATCCTTCCAGGTAGACGAAGATTGATTCTTGAGATTTTCTACGTAGTTACTCAAGCTATTTTTTAGATGTAATACTGCCTTGACTTCAAAATCATCTAATCCCTGTTGTAATTCAAACTTTAATCGATCGAGTTCGCGATCAAGTTCGGCAAATACTTCTTGTTTGACTTGTTGGTTTTGTTTGGTTATTTCTTGTTTGACAAAGTAAAAATCGTGCTGGGATTTAGTTTTTAAATCAGAGATGGATCGATTAGTTGTAACCTCATAATTATTTTGACGATTAATGAGTTTTTCCCACAAACTAAGACCTAGTTGAAAATAACCCCGTTGTACGCGATCGATAGTATCGACAATTTCAGCAATTGAAGTATCTTTAATTAGATATCCCCTCGCACCACATTCAATGGCTCGATTGATACTGGCTGCATCTTCGTGACTGCTAAGAATAATTACTTTGATGTCTGCATAATCCCGAGTAATCTTTTGGGTTAATTCAAAACCATTCATCCCTGGCATATCCAGATCGACAATGGCAATATCGATAGTTTCGCGAGCAATTATTTCTAAGGCTTTACTTCCGCAATCCGCCTCCCCGACAATGGTCATTGTGTTATTCTTGGCTAAAATAGCTTGTAATGTTTGTCTGATGAGCAAGCGATCGTCTACTAAGAGAATCCGAATCATAAGTTGTATTGAGTATTTTTTATTTGTCGATAACGATAGCTAAAGCCATCATTACGAGCTAGTTGTTGAAGGTAACTAATCCAGAATCGCCAACTCCACAAAATTTCTGTTGCTGCATATAGTTTTCTAATAACGGGAAATTGACAATGATTTTGAACATCATCTCGTCATTTGCTTTCTCGTTAGCTAAATAGGAATGAGAAATTGAGGTTTTGTAATAAGGAAGATTCAATTTTGTGTTGTTGAATTTAGCCTGGGATTCGATTGAGGATATTTGTCCTGTAAGATTGTGACGATACTTTGCCAACTGGAAAGTTACTGGTTGCTGGAAGTCGATCTGACGTAGTTTTTCACCACTCAAACTAACTTCAACCCACAGATTTTGACAGCTAAGTAAGTCAAATACCGTGTCGTCTTGATTAACTACTCGGTCTTGAGGATATTTAATTTGCTTCACAATACCCCTAAAGGGAGCTTTGAGTTTGATCGCCTGAGAATCTGACAATTTGCTACTTGCTTCTTGCCAATTATTTTGTAACTTAGCTAGATTACTTTCTAACGTTGCGATCGCTTTTTCGCGTTTGTCAATTTCAGTCTGCCAACTAACGATCTTTTCTTGTAGTTGTTCTATTTTTAATTGTTTGACTATTTGCAGTGTTGGCTGTTGCTGACTGTTTTTAGTTTGAGTTAATTCTCTTCGAGCATTTAACCAAGTTTGTCTGGCTAGGGTTAATTCCGATTGAGAAATGATGTTTTGTTCTTTTAGTTGTTTGAGACTTTGATATTCTTTATATGCCTCCGTAACTCGACCCTTTAGCTCATCTAACCGAGATGATATGGCGATCGCTCGTTCTGGTTTGACAATCTTATTGGTTAATAATTCCTGTAGCTGTTGTCGCTTTGGCTCTATTCGAGCGAGATCGCTGGCTAACAACCGATTTTCCGACTCAATCTGCTGTTCGGTTTGCTCGATCTCTGTGGCGAGCGCATTCTTCTGTTGTTGAATCGATCTTGGTTCGATTTGAGCTATGACATCATTTGCACCAACCAAATCCCATACTTGATAGTTAACTTGCTCGATTTTCCCCGAACTAGGAGTTTTGACTGCTACCGTATTACTATTAATTGTGCCGTATTTAGCGATCGGCGAGAAAGGACGATAGCGATCGCCATATGCCCAAGCTGCTGATATTCCTGCCATACTGCCCAAAGAGATCGACAAGATAATCCAGCTAAGCTCTCGCCAACGATTTTTTGGCTTGCTGGGAAGTAGATGCTTGGTAGAGTTGACTTGGGGAACAAAATTGTCTAGTTTTTCCTGAGAAAAATCCAGGGAACTTGATGAATTCAATTTCAGATTGCCATAATTCAGTTCATCGCTACCAATACCCCCTACAGTTTGCAATCCAGTCTGATAACTGTCCTTGGCAATAGCAATATCTTTATCTTGTTTTAGAGCAACTCCATTTAAAGCGATCGATAGCTGCTTTACTTGGCTAAAAACGCTGTTGCCAATATGTTTATAGCCTCGATATATCGAACGAATTGCCTGTTTTAATTCTTCAATCGAACTTTCTTTGAGTAAATAGCCCTGGCAACCGATACTCAAAGCTTTGTTTAAAATAAACTCATTTACTTTTTCAGCATAAATAACAATCTTAAATATGCAATCGTTTGTTAGGCGATCGCGATTCTTATTTAGTTCTAAAAAAATATTGAGGTAGCTAAAATCTGCTTCGTCTAGATTGTCGAGACTGATTAAAATTAAATCTGGTTTTATACGATTGAGTAAAGAAACTTTCACATCCTTATTTTCGCAAGTAAAGACCTGAAAATCACTTTCTTCTTCTAATAAAACCTTGATTCCCTCTCGAACTATCTTCTGACGCTCTATCAAAAAAACTTTAATCATTTTGAACTATCCCACCTAAATTATCAACCGCTGTTTATCATAAACTCGGCAATTACTGCGCTTTTCCCCAAAGGATTAGCTCCTACGTCGCATCACAAATGGGTAGACCACATAATTAAATTATTTAAAAGCTAAAAGCTACGAACTAATTAATAAAGAAGCCTATTCAGCTACAAACGGCTGCAATAGTGATAATAAGGTTATAACTAATTTAGTATTTACTATACACTTTTTTGGGATGCAAAATTGATCAATAACAATCGCCTTACTTTTATGACACGATAAGTTAAATCTTACAGTCAAAGCTAGTAAAACGATAAGGTTTTAAAAATTATACTGACAGATCAATAATAATTATCGATTATATTTTAGTTTGGTTATTGCAAGCATAAAAAGTAGATAAGAAAAGTATAAATAGATCAAAAATCAAAATTATATTTAAGCGGAAAATCTAGTTTTCTGGCTACACAAAATCTGACTTCAAAGATTTTTGAAGTCATAAAGCCTGTTTTTATCAATGGACAATTGATAATTGACAATGGACAATTGATTCATTTGGTTTAAGACCTCAAGCAACAGCGGAGAAATGAAAAAAAATTTTTTCCTTAATCTTAATCCTCTTCTTTTAAGGAGAGGTAATTGTGAGGGCGTAATTCGGAGGTTTCCTGCGTTGACCGCCCAAAATTGTCCATTGTCCATTGTCCATTGTCCATTGAAATAATACGTCAAAATGCCGTACAATATGAACAACCGATATTTATAGACTGCAAATGGCTAAATCGATAAGTAATACTTCGGCTAGATTGGAAGCCCGTGTCGCGCCAGAAGTAAAAGCGTTGTGGCAA